>CAYNPC010000026.1:0-15920 GCA_964399025.1 uncultured Ruminococcus sp.
TTTTCGATTTCATCAAACAGAATAACAGAATACGGTTTCCGCCGTACTTTTTCTGTCAGCTGCCCTGCTTCATCGTAACCAACGTATCCCGGCGGCGAACCAATCATTCTGGCAACTGCATGTTTTTCCATAAATTCTGTCATATCCAGCCGAATCAGGGGATCATTGTCATCAAATAACTCCTCTGACAATACCTTGACCAGTTCTGTTTTTCCGACACCTGTCGGTCCTACAAAAATAAAGGATGCCGGTCTTCGCTTTGTAGAAAGCTGTACCCGTGTCCGCTTGATGGCTTTTGCCAGCACGGAAACCGCCTGTTCCTGTCCGATTACACGTGCATTCAGATGGGATTCCAGTGCGTTCAGCTTTGCGTATTCTGTCTCCTGTATCTTACTGGCAGGGATTCCTGTCCACAGCGCAATCACTTTTGCAAGATCTGCTTCTGTTACCTGCACCTGTTCTACCTTTTTCTCCAGTTCTGCCAGATGATCTTTTGTCCGAATCATATCGCCTTTCAGCTTGGCAAGACTTTCGTAGTCCACTTCGGTTTCTTCTTCCAGATGCTTTTCCTTTTCTTCCAGCTGTGCCAATGTCTTCTGCTCTGCATCGTAAGCGGCAATTTCCGGTGAACGCAGGCAAGTGCATGCACAACTTTCATCGAGCAGGTCAATTGCCTTATCCGGCAAGAAACGGTCTGTAATATAACGTTCTGCCAGCTTTGCGCACAGTCGCACCATCTCATCCGAGATATGCACCCGATGATGCTGTTCATAGTATTTCTTAATGCCATTCAGAACGGCAACCGTCTCTTCAATCGTCGGTTCATTGACGGTAACCGGCTGGAAGCGGCGTTCCAAAGCAGCATCTTTTTCGATATACTTCCGGTACTCTTCAAATGTTGTCGCACCGATAACCTGAATTTCTCCTCTGGACAATGCCGGCTTGAGAATGTTTGCTGCATTCATAGAGCCTTCTGCATTTCCCGTTCCAACCAGATTGTGCAACTCATCAATAAAGAGAATGATATTGCCTTCCTGCTTGACTTCATTCACCAAGCCCTTAATCCGGCTTTCAAACTGTCCTCGGAACTGTGTACCAGCGACCAGAGAAGTCAAATCCAACAGATAAACCTGCTTTTTCTGCAAATAGAATGGAACATCTCCGGCTGCAATGCGCTGTGCAATGCCTTCTGCAATGGCAGTTTTACCTACACCCGGTTCGCCAATTAAGCAAGGATTGTTCTTTGTCCGGCGGCACAGAATCTGTATCACACGTTCAATTTCCTTATCTCTGCCAATAATTGCATCCATCTTGCCTTCGTCTGCTCGCTGGCTGAGATTGGTGCAATAATTATTCAGGAATTTCAATTCCTTTTTCTTCTTGACACGCCGTTCTTTTTTTGGGCGTTCCGCAGATTCATCAAACAGAGAAATCGGCGGCTGATCCTCATTTTCATTCTTTGGCAGTGTGTTCTTCAGAAATTTCTGCACAAAGTTCGGCAGCGTTCCAGAACCGCCCATTTCAAAGCTATCGCCGTCCATCAGTTCCATCATCTGATCGGAGAACTGCTCCAATTCCTCATCTGTAATGCCCATGTGCTTCATATATTCTGAAATTTCCGGCAAATTCATCTCTTTGGCACAAACCATGCAAAGACCATCGTTTCTTCTTTTATCACCCTGTTGAGATGTGATAAAAATAACTGCCGGACGTTTTTTACACTTACTGCATAAAACCATGCTTCCATCACCTTTCTCTCAATTCATCCACCACGGTTTCTGTGGTATTTTATCGCCTTTTCCATCCTCATGCGTATCTTACTGGACAAACGCATATAACTGTCGGAAAAAATAGGTCTGTTCAATGGTATTTTCTGTGAAAAATACATTTTCTCCTTGCGTTACGGTAACCACTGCTTTGGTCAGGAGCACCATCAGACAGAGCAGCACACACGCTTTCAACAGCCCAATCACTGCGCCCATCAGCGCATCAACGCCAAAGCCAATCTGTCGGTTCGGCAAACAGAAAATGACGATCTGCAATATTGCCATCATAACAGAAAAACAAACCACAAATGAAATGACACGCAACGCATTGATCAGAAGTGACTTTGCAGCAGCAATGCCATCTGTCAACCAGTCTGGCACTGTATCCTCTGTTTCTGCTCCGGAAATCGCTGCCTGAATCTGTCCATTCAACCAATCCGCATCCAGTCCATACTGTGCTGCAACGGCATCCGGATCTGCAATTGCTTCCTCTATTTCCGTATCCGAAGCATATATGCCATATGATGCCAGTTCTTCCTGTACCATATCCACAATACCTGTGTCTGCCAACGATGCAGTATCATCCAATGTATTCTCTAATGTAGAAACGACTGCCGCCTCTACAAAATTTGTGTAACAGAATTCTGCCAGTGGCTGACTGACTACAAAAGCAAGAATTGCACTGATCAGCATCGCTGCCAGCTGCAACATAGAACGCCCTGCACCTTTTCGTGCACCATTCCAAATGCATACAATCAGGATTGCCATAACGACAAGATCATAATACCACCACATCATATCTCCCTACTCTTTGAAGTCCACACGGTCGATTTTATCATACCGCAACAGGAATAGATATCCGTCCTCTTTCAAAAAAGAATCATAAGAAGCATCCAGATTTACAGTTGCCATTGCCTTTCCAGAAAAATTATAAGCAATGACGGTTGCTTCATTCATCATGTATACCCGATCGTCGTAAACCTGCACATACTTGGCATCTCCATTGATGGTAATCTCAATCGGGTCATCTGCCGTACCTTGGAACATCACCAGCTTTGTCTCACGCTTTTCCTCATCCCAGATCAGCAACGCTGCATTGCCATTCTGTACAGCATAGCATTGCAACGAGCCAGTGTAAGAATACGTCGATTGCAGATTGCCTTTTTCATCATAGTATGCACACATGGTATCTCCAATGACACAGACATGACCTTCTCCTGTCAGAGAAGCTGCCAGACTCAACGTTGTCACGGATTCTGATTCCCACGTAAAATCTGTCTCATCAAATTGAATCTGCTTCAACGTCGTTGTAACATCGCCGTCTGCTGCGCTTAATTCTGTCAGAACGCAACCTGTCCCATCCGCAGTAAAGGCAATATCGCTCAGACGCTCAATACAATTACGAGTATACAACTTTTTGCCGTCTTTGTCAAATATCTGCAACACGCAGCTGTACAGATCCGACTCTGTTATCAGTGCCACAACGCCATCCGAACTGACAGCACCTGTAATAATCGGGTTGTCCACCGTTTTGGTGTAGATATTCCGACTCTGCCGGTCTACCCGAAAATGCGTACCGCTATTCTCATACAGCAATGCAAAATTACCATCTGTCTTCATAATTGGTTTGCTGTATGCCAGCTGTCGGGTATCTTTCAGATCACCGTGCTGTGAGTAAAGATACAGATAGGAAGCGTTGAGAATAAACAACGTGTCTTCCACCACAGCTGCCTGATACTCTGCGTTTCGGCTGATTGAGAGCGGAAAGTTCCCCTCTGCCAATGTACCATCATTCTGCGTAATCGCTTCATAACGGCTGCCGATTCCCTCCAGTTTGGGAATCCACGCATCTCGTTCCAGATAAAGATATCCACAGAACGCAGCAATCAATAAAAACAGCAGCAACTTTTTCAGATTGTTTTTGAGCCGCTGCTGCTTCCGGTGTTTGACGGCATCAAAATTTGTGTCATTTCCCAATTCGTTCACCTCCGCTGACGGCATCTCCGAAAAAAGCATCTGCATTCGGCAAAGTATAGGGTGTCATGTCATAAAAAACATGTTGCAAATACAACCCGTATGGCTGTACGGTTCTGCCTGCCAATGCTCGTTTTCGTGCCGCTAAAATATCGGGAATTTCTGAGACGGCAATTTCGCCTTCGCTGACACTCAGCAGTGTGCCGACCAGAATCCTAATCATATTATACAAAAAACCGTTGCCTTTTACAAGGATGAAACAGTCTGTTCCCTGCATTTTTATGTCAAATTGATAAATTGTCCGAATCGTATCCTTGTTTTCTGTGCAGCCTGAACAAAAGCTTGCAAAGTCATGCGTCCCTTTTAATCTGTCTGCCGCTGCCTGCATCGCCGCAATGTGTAATTTTCGCCGATAATGCAACGCACCGTCCGCAGCAAATGGATTTTTCGATTCACTATTGTGAATCCGGTAACAGTATGTTTTTGCCTGACAACAGTATCTCGCATGAAACGTATCTGCCACTTCTTCACAGGATAAAATAGAAATATCCTCCGGCAAATAGCCATTCAATCCCCGCACAAAATTCCGGCAGGGAATCGGATTTTCTGTTGTAAGGGAAAAGCAAAACTGTTCTGCATGAACGCCAGTATCTGTACGGGAACAGCCATAAATCACCGTTGGCGTATTGAGCAGACGGGAAACCGCTGCCTCTACAACCGCCTGCACAGTATTGGCGTTGTCCTGCCGTTGATAGCCGTGGTACTGTGTCCCACGAAACGCCATCATTACTTTCAAAGTCCGCATGAATGTCTCCTTTTGCCTGTCCATCTGCGCCGACAGGCACGTTTTTTCTTTTTTTCTATCACGTACAATCCAGTTAAAGCCCAGATTGTACCGCCACACAATATCACACCGATGCGCAAGCCATCCGGACAGTAGCGCATCGAAATCGTATGCGTACCGGCAGAAACCGGAATTCCCATCATAGCATCGCCAATGGCAACCGGTTCTGTCTCCACACCGTCTACTGTAATCTTCCAGCCATTGTCCATTGGAATCGAGAGATAGCAGATGCCATCCTGTTCCGCTTGTAACGTGCCGGTCAATTTATAATCAGATTGACTGGTAATCTGCAATCCACCGGCAGAAAGCATCTCATATCCCTGCTCCAGCACGTCTTGATTCAGCGCATAAACATAGACAATGGCAATGCCATTTTTCAGGTTATCTGCATCCAGATCACATTTCAGAGAAGCCTGCTCCCCAGCCTGATAGCTTCCCATAGAGAAAACGTATGGTTGCTTGGAACCTTTCTGCGAGAATGCGTAATGCCCATTCTGGTCAATTTCAATGTCATTCGTGCTGTCTACCGAAAAGTACCCATACAGCAGCGTGTCCTGTTCCGCTGTGAAGTCATATTTCAAATATACCTCTGATGCATCCCGACTCTGGAAATACGTATAATGCCCATAGGCATTTCGTTTTACATCCAGACCAGCATGTTCTTCATTGGTCACTTCTACTGCTGTATACAATGGTTCTGTTATGCCTGTCATCTTCGCAAACAGTGCATTCTGTACTTCAAAAGGATTGCTTGTCGCATCCTTTGTCGTATCCAATGAAAAATCCGTAACCTGCGCATTGACGAAAAATCCAATGGGCAGCGCATATTTGTTGCGATAGCTGCTGACACCATCACAAGTCGCAATTTCTGTGACAGTTTCCGTTTCTGGCATTGTCCCCGTTTTCTGAATGACATAACGAACGCCCAACAACATATCCAGAAACGGCGTGCTATGCGCATAATAATAGCGATTGCCGGCTTCAGAGGCTGGTAATCCCAACTTCTTCAGGAACGTTGTAACGTTGCAATTTGCCATAGAAGAAAACTGTGAAACGCCATCATACCCATACAATGCCGGATCATTCAACGTATACCAACTGGTCAACTCAGTCCGACCACCCAATTCTGTCTCCTGTTCTTCGATATAGGAGAGCAACGCTTCTGTCTGGGTGTACTTTTCCGGATAGGAAAGATAATCTGAAGTGGAAACCGCCTCCGTCCCGATTCGCACATGACATCCCATTTCTACCAGCAATACAATCAAAATACCCATAGAAAAGAGCCTTTTGGGCAGGAATCCAATTTGTTTTAACAGCATCAGAATCCAATACGCCAACGCTGTCATTGCAGTAAACAGGACAGCCTGTTTCCGATCCGTCGCATACGTCAGAATCAGAAAAACGATGGTCAACCCTGCCATTGCCAACAAATCCAGCCATTTCATTTTCTGTTCCAGAATCAACAGATAAGCACGATATGCCACGGTCACCAGACAGAACGAAAACAAAAAGGAAAAGCGATAAGGCAGCATATTGGGGAAGTGGAATCCATGCCAGATGAAATTCAAGATGTTCCAGTTGCAGCTGAGCAGCAGGAAACTGAGCACCAGAATGGCACTGATTTTTTCCCGCCATCGAATCTTCATCGACCGCAGAAACATACCAATCAGCACAACACATAGGATGCCACAATAGAGATTGGGCAACCCTTCTTTGACGGTTGGTGTCTGATACCCCAGACATTGCGACAGCAGCTTTTTCCATGTGGTATAGAAAGTCGTTGTGCCCGGAAAGGAATTGTTGATGCTATATGTTTTCTGTAATGCGTAGTATGTCGGCAAAAGCAGAATACTGCTGATTGCAAGCCCTGCACCTGTTGACAGTAACATGTTTCCACTCCGCCGTAGGAACATGCCAAATCGCAAAGAAGAAAACAAGCAGATACAAACATAAGCAATCGCAGTGAAAACACAGACAAAAAAACCAATGTAAAAATTAGAGAGCAGTGCCAACGCAAGCGAGAAAATATAGGGACGATAGGAACCTGTCCGCACCAGTTTTACAACACCGGAGATCACCAGCGGCAGCAACGCAACCGTATCCATCCACATGATGTTCCAGTAATACCCCATGATATAATCACACAGTGCATACATCGTTGCAAACACGCAGAGGCTGCTATCATTCCGCCCGAATGTATCCCGCAAGAACAGGGCAAAGAAGCCGCCAGCTGCCCCGATTTTTATCAACAGGAACAGCGTAACTGCATCTCTTAGCATCGAAGACGGCACCAGCAGCGTCAGGAAATTCAACGGACTGGCAGTATAATACGACATCATCGCAATGAAGTTCGTTCCCAATCCGCTCTGCCATGTGTAGAGCAACGTTTCGCCATGCTTTAATTTTTCCTGCATGATGCAGAGAAACGGGTAGTACTGATGCCAGAAATCTGTCACCAGCAGCTGTCTTGTCCCAAATGGATGCACTTCCAGCGCAATCCACCCCAATCCCATCAACACAACCGGTAGGAAAAATGACAATAACAGATAGCGATTTGTGTTGTACTTCCGTCTGCGCAAGGATTTCATTCGCAACCGTCTCCTTTTTCTCAGAATTTCATCCGGTACTCATCCCAACAGAATCCGCATCACAATGGCAGCTGCCAGAAAACAGAGTGTAACGCCCATTGCAATCCAATCCCGTCTGGTAATATACAGCTGCTTCATCTTGGTACGCCCGATGTCACCACGGTAACAACGACTTTCCATCGCCGTTGCCAATTCTTCTGCACGGCGGAATGCCGAAACAAACAGTGGCACCAGAATCGGAATCAATGCCTTTGCACGTTGCACCAGATTGCCACTCTCCAGATCTGCCCCTCTTGCTTTCTGTGCAGAGATGATTTTATCTGTCTCTTCAATCAGAGTCGGTATAAAACGCAAGGCAATGGTCATCATCATAGAAAACGCATGAACAGGGAATTTTAGCTTTTTCAACGGCGAAAGCAGCCGTTCAATGGCATCCGTTAAGGCAATCGGTGACGTGGTATACGTCAACATCGACGTGCCAACAATCAGAAATGCAATCCGGATAATCATCTGGATGCCTGTCTTTACGCCCTCTTGTGTAATTTGAATGATCCAGAACGACCAGTAAACCGTTCCATCCTGAATGAATAACAAATCCAACACCGCAGTAAATAGCAAAATCGGCAAAATGGGCTTGATGCTCTTCCAGATTACTTTTGCAGAAATACCAGAGAAAAAGAATACCAAAAAGAAAAAAGCAATCCCGAACACCATAGAATAAATATGGTCACCGCTAAACAGCATTGTGATATAGAGCAGTGTAATGATGATTTTAAAACGGGGATCTAAGCGATGTACAACGCTTTCCCCCGGATAATACTGCCCGATGGTAATATCTTTCAGCATCCCCTGCCCTCCTTCCGGTTCTGATACAGTTGCAGAATCTGCTCATACGCACGCTGTACCGTGTAGATATCATCCCGTAGCGGAACGCCTTTTTCTCGCAGCTGCATACAAACCCGTGTAATCTGTGGGACGGAAAGTCCGATTTCCTGTAACGCTTTCGCTTGCCGGAACACATTCTCCACGGTATCATAGCAGAACACCTTTCCAGCGTGCATTACCAGTAATTTCTCTGCGCAGTTTGCCATATCTTCCATACTGTGAGACACCAGCAGAACGGTTCGACCGGTTTCTTTATGATATCGGCGAATCTCCCGTAAGATATCTTCTCGTCCACGAGGATCCAATCCAGCAGTCGGCTCATCCAGTATCAATACCTTCGGGCGCAATGCCATAACGCCAGCAATGGCAACCCGTCGTTTCTGTCCACCGGATAAGTCAAAAGGCGATTGCTGCAACTGTTCCTCTGTCAGTCCAACCAAAGCGGCTGTCTCTTCTACCCGTTCCTTGATTTCTGATTCTGACAGTCCCATATTTTTCGGTCCAAAAGCAATGTCATTGTAGACGGTATCTTCAAAAATCTGATATTCCGGATACTGGAATACCAATCCAACCTGAAAGCGCACCTGTCGCAAATTGGATTTGTCTGCCCAGATATCTTTTCCATCTAAGTAAATCTTTCCGGATGTCGGCTGCAATAAGCCATTGAAATGCTGAATCAGCGTGGATTTTCCGGAACCAGTGTGCCCGATGATGCCAACAAAAGCACCCTCTTCAATTTCCAGATTGACGTGATCAACAGCTGTCTGTTCAAATGGTGTTCCGACGCTGTATTGATACGTCAATTCTTCTGTTTTCAGGATTGCCATGTAGTCTTCTCCTCCGTTTCTGTATCCAGAAGCTGTAGAATGGCATCTACACAAGCATCTTCGGTAATCATATGGGTATCAATCGGACAACCGGCCTGTTGCAACTGGTATGCCAGTTCCGTCACCTGTGGCACGTCTAACCCCAACTGTTTCAATTCCGGCACGTGGGAAAAGACTTCATGCGGCGTGTCATCCATGACAATTTTTCCGCTATCCATTACAATGACACGGTCAGCCTGTGCCGCTTCCTCCATATAATGCGTAATCAGTACAATGGTAATCCCATATTCCCGATTCAACATCCGGATGGTTTCCATAACTTCCCGTCTGCCGCTCGGATCCAACATCGCCGTCGGCTCGTCCAATACAATGCAATCCGGTCGCATGGCAATGATGCCAGCAATTGCAACTCGCTGTTTCTGTCCACCGGAAAGTTGACTCGGTGCGTGCATCCGATATTTGTACATTTCTACGGTTTTCAAAGCAGCATCCACTCGTTGCCGGATTTCTTTCGGCGGAATTCCCAGATTTTCCGGTCCGAATGCCACATCCTCTTCTACAATGGTTGCGACAATCTGATTATCCGGATTCTGAAAAACCATTCCCACATGGCTGCGCAAATCAAACCGCTGCGATTCGTCTTTGGTGTCGATGCCATCTACGGTCATCGTACCAGCTGACGGCAGCAAAATCGCATTCATGTGCTTGGCAATTGTCGATTTCCCAGAGCCATTGTGCCCCAGCAAAGCAACAAATGTGCCTTTCTCAATCGTAAGAGAAATATCTTTTAAAATGTCCTGAGAGGTTGCCTCTCCGCTTTCGTCGGTATAGTGAAACCAAAGCTGTTTCGCCTGTATTTGTGTTTCCATGACCGCTCCTTTTTCCATTTCGTGTTTCTTTTTTTCCGGATACAATCGGGCTTACGCCTGCCAGATGGCAGTCGATCCACATGGCAACGCCATGCCACTCTGTACAACTGGCAAACCAATCTCATCAAATGTGACATTGCCGCCAAATCGTTTCTGTAACACCGTTCCCAGAATGTATCCCATAACAGATGGGGACAGCCCCGTTGTATAGCTGTTAATCAGGAAAAACAGTGGCTGGTCAGACAGCACCTTTGCACACAGCTGTACCAAATCGTAGATGTTGTCTTCCAGCTTCCAGATTTCGCCACCTGGTCCTCTGCCGTAGCTGGGGGGATCCATGATAATGGCATCATATCGCCGATTGCGACGAATTTCTCGTGCCACAAATTTCTCACAGTCATCTACAATCCAGCGAATCGGTCGGTCAGACAGACCGGACAGCGTCGCATTTTCTCTCGCCCATTGTGTCATGCCCTTTGAAGCATCTACATGACAAACAGAAGCCCCAGCCTGTGCGCACGCCAATGTTGCACCACCTGTATAGGCAAACAGGTTCAGGACAGAAATGGGTCTGCCTGCATGGGCAATCAGATTGGAGACAAAATCCCAGTTGACTGCCTGCTCCGGAAATAAACCAGTATGTTTAAAACTGGTTGGCTGAATCCGGAACGTCAGATCCAACGGCTGATAATGCAGCTTCCAGGACTCCGGCAACTTCCGGAAAAAGTCCCAACTGCCACCACCTGCCGCAGAACGGTGATAATGCCCGTCTGCGTGATTCCACATGCCGTGTTCCTTTGGCGTTTTCCAGATAATCTGCGGATCGGGACGAATGAGGGTAACATTCCCCCACTGTTCCAACTTCTCCTGTGCGGACGTGTCTAAAATGCGATATTCACGCCATTGATCTGCAATTCTCACGATTGCTCAACACCTACTCTCTTGGTATATCGTTCTATTTCTTCCGCAATTGCGGTAACAGCTTCCTGCATCAAGGCAGCATCTTTTGCCTCTACCATGACACGAATCAACGGTTCTGTGCCGCTTTCCCGTACCAGAATCCGTCCATCTTCGCCCAGCAGTGCTTCATATTTTTCCATTACAGCACAAACGGCTGCATCTGTCTTCCAGTGTTCTCTGCAATCCGGCGTAATGATAACGTTCTGCATCTGCTGTGGAAACGTTTCCATTGCACTTGCCAGTTCACTCGGCTTTTTGCCAGACTGTACGACAATTTCCGCCAGCTTCGCACCGGACAGTTCGCCATCGCCTGTAGTGGCATGTTCCAGAAAGATAATATGACCACTCTGCTCACCGCCAATGCAGTAACCCTCTTTTTTCATCTCTTCCAATACATAACGGTCGCCCACCTTGGTGGAAACTGTGTGGATTCCTTCTCGTTTTGCAAAATGGAAAAAGCCCAGATTGGACATGATGGTAACAACCGCAGTTTCCTTCTCAAGCTTTCCAGCATCGTGCAATGCTTTTGCACAAATGGCAATAATCTGATCGCCATCAATCAGCTTGCCTGTTTCATCGACTGCCAGACAACGATCTGCATCGCCATCAAATGCCAACCCCAGATCACATCCGTGTGCCGGTACATACGCCATCAGCTGTTCCATATGGGTAGAACCACAATGATCATTGATATTTGTGCCGTCCGGCTCTGCGCTCAACATAGAAACCGTTGCACCCAATGCCGTAAACAGTTTTTCAGCAGTTGCCGAAGCACTGCCGTTTGCGCAGTCCAGCGCAATTTTCATTCCATCAAATCGTGTCGGAATGCTGTCAATGATGTGCTGGATATAGTCATCCTTTGCATGGAGATAGCGTTCCATTCTGCCCACATTGGTGTGAGACTGCAACGCAATTTTCTCCGGTGTATCCAGAATCAACGCTTCAATTTCTTCTTCTACTGCATCCGGCAGTTTGTAGCCAGTCGATGCGAACAACTTAATGCCATTGAATTCTACACTGTTGTGAGAAGCGGAAATCATCACGCCAGCATCTGCATCCAATGCACGCACCAGATATGCCACTGCCGGTGTCGGCACAACACCCAGCTGTACCGCATCTGCGCCAACAGAACAAATGCCAGCACAAAGTGCCGCCTCCAGAATATCAGAAGAAATTCTGGTGTCCTTTCCAATGACAATCTTTGCCTTGTGCTTGGTTTCCTTTGTCAGTACCAACGCAGCAGCCCGTCCGATTTGCATCGCAAGTTCACAGGTCAATTCCGTAATGGCAACGCCTCTTGCACCGTCTGTTCCAAATAATCTGCCCATTTTTATTTTACTCCTTTATTCTGTTTCTACTTCTGACAGGGTCATCTGCCCTGTAAATGGTGTAGTATGTTGTTGCTGTGGCATCGGCAATCCAAGATGTTGATATGCCAATGCAGTCGCACAGCGTCCCCGTGGGGTACGGGATAAAAATCCCAGCTGCATCAGATAAGGTTCACAGACATCTTCCAATGTCACCGCTTCCTCTCCCAATGCTGCCGCAAGGGTTTCCAGTCCAACCGGTCCACCGCCATATCCACGAATCATCATCGTCAACATCCGGCGGTCGTTGCTGTCCAACCCCAATTCATCAATTTCCAATCGCTCCAGTGCCAGTTTTGCAATGTCCAGTGTGATTTCTCCATTGCCCATTACATCTGCAAAATCCCGCACTCGTTTCAAAAGACGGTTGGCAATTCTCGGTGTGCCTCTGGCACGTCTTGCAATCTCCGTTGCACCATCGAATGTACAGGGAATTTCCAGAATCATGCTGCTTCGCCGGACAATATCCGTCAGCTGTTCCGTTGTATACAATTCCAACCGCTGAATCACACCAAACCGGTCACGCAACGGACTGGAAAGCTGTCCAGCTCTGGTCGTTGCACCAATCAACGTAAACGGATTCAAGTCTATCCGCAACGAACGGGCGGACGGCCCTTTTCCCATGATGATATCAATGGCGTGGTCTTCCAATGCCGGATAGAGAATTTCTTCTACGGCACGGGAAAGACGGTGAATCTCATCAATGAACAGCACGTCATTCGGCTGTAAATTTGTCAGCAGTGCTGCCAGATCCCCCGGCTTTTCAATGGCTGGTCCTGTCGTTACCCGCAAGTTGACTCCCATCTCGTGCGCAATGATGGCGGAAAGTGTTGTCTTGCCAAGACCCGGTGGTCCATACAGCAACACGTGATCCAACGGATCGCCACGTCGTTTTGCTGCCTGAATATAGACCGCCATGTTTTCCTTGACTTTGTCCTGTCCGATGTACTCTGCCAGTGTCTGCGGCCGCAGTGTGACCTCCACATCATGGTCTTCCGGCGTTTCCTCTGCGGTCACCATACGGGAATCAAATTGCATATCACTTGTTTCAATCACAGTGCGCACTCCCTTCTATCAGCGACGTTTGCCAATGGTCTTCAATGTTTCCTTAATCAGTTCTGTTGCACTGTAGCCATCCGGCAGCTTTGCCAGAATCGGCATGACTTCCGCCTGCGTGTAACCCAGTACTGTCAATGCGGACAACGCCTCACCAACAGCACTTTCTGCCGCCGGTTCTACAGACGGCATGGCATCCACTGACAGGATTCCGCTCTGCTCTTTGGCAATCTTATCTTTCAGTTCCAGTACAATTCTCTGTGCTGTTTTCGTTCCGATGCCTTTCACCTTTGTCAAGGCTTTGCTGTCTCCGGATGCTACCAGCAGCGCAAACCGCTCTGCCGTCACATCTGACAAAATAGAAAGGGCTGCTTTGCCGCCAACGCTGCCGACAGAAGTCAACATCGTAAAGCAGCGGCGTTCCTGCACATCCGAGAAACCATAAAGCTCCAGATTGCCCTCCCGCATGGAAACAGAAAGAATGGTATACAGAAAGATTTCTTCTCCGATATTGCCCAATTTACAATACGTCTGATAAGAAATGCGACAGGCGTAGCCAACGCCACCACATTCCACCACTGCCATCGACAATTCTTTGGCAATCAATGTTCCGTGCAAACTGTCAATCATGCTTTTTTCTCCCATTTCTGCTGTATTTGCATTCGTCCTTTCAAGCCGGTGGCACAATGACCGTGACAGATGGCAAGTGCCAGCGCATCAGCGGCATCGTCCGGTTTCGGGACATGCTGTAGTTTTAAAATGCGGCGTGTCAGTTCCATGACCTGCTTTTTTTCAGCTCGTCCGTATCCGACAACCGCTTGCTTGACTTGCAACGGCGTATACTCCGAAACCGGAATGTGCGCCAGCTGTGCCCCCAGCATCAATACGCCTCTTGCCTGTGCGACATCAATCACCGTTTTCTGGTTAGAAGTAAAGTACAGCCGTTCCATGGAAACGCTGTCCGGTTGATATTGCTGCAACAGCGACTGAAAATCCAGATAAATGCTCTCAAGCCGTTTGGAAAACGGCATACCTGCTTCTGTTGTGATGGCACCGTATGTCACCGGCGTAAAGACCGTGCCGCTGTATTCCAGCACCCCGAAGCCAACGATTGCATAGCCGGGGTCGACCCCCAAAATCCGCATGATTCCGTTCTCCTACTCTATTTTATTTGTAGTCTGTTTTTCAGACAACTATCATTATACCATATTTCCAACGCTGCTTTCAATAGTGATTCAAATTTTTATGTTGATTTTCCGAAAAATTTTTTGTATAATAAAAAGTGACTCTAAAAAGAAGAAAGGGGTGCTATCATGGATTTAAAAGAAATCCGTACTGAAATTGATGCACTGGATCACGAACTGCTGTCGTTGTTTGAACGGAGAATGGCACTTTGCCGCAACGTTGCGCTCTATAAGAAAGAAAACAATCTTCCGATTTTTCAACCGGAACGGGAAACGCAACTGCTGGAAAAAATCGAACAAGCCGCAGAACCGGATCTGAAAAACGCCGCACGCACGCTGTTTTCCACCATTCTGGACATCAGCAAACAGCTGCAATCCAATCTGTTGTCCCAGATGGAAAACGGGCCGGTTTTTCCGGAACCGGATTTTGCCCACGCTACAAAAATCGCCTGCCAAGGGACAAGCGGTGCCAATTCTGAAACTGCCTCCCAGCAACTATTTCCGGGGCGGTCTGTCACATTCTATCCGACCTTTGAGCAGGTCTTTCAGGCAGTGGAAAGCGGCGAAATGGAGTTTGGTGTCCTGCCGGCTTATAACAGCACCAGCGGTTCTATCACACAGACGTATGACCTCATGGGCAAGTACAGCTGTAGCATCACAGCCATGAATCAAGTCAGAATCACACACTGCCTTGCTGTAAAATCCGGTACTCGTCTGGAACAGATTACGGATGTCTACTCTCATCCGCAAGCATTGGCGCAGTGTTCTGATTTTCTGAAGCGCAATCATCTGACAGCGAGAGAGTACAGCCATACTGCAACCGCAGCGGCTTTTGTCGCAGCACAGCAGGAAAACAGTCCATTGGCTGCAATCTGTTCCGAAGAATGCGCCAAACAGAATGGACTGGAGATTCTCAAAAAGGGCATCTCTAACGTCATTCCGAATTACACACGTTTTATTTGCATTTCCAAAAAAATGATGGTAGCAAAGGATGCTTCTGTTATTTCTTTCATGATGAATCTGCCCAACGTACCGGGCAGCCTGAGCAAAATTCTGAATCAGTTCTATTTACAGGGATTGGATCTGGTCAGACTGGAAAGCCGCCCCATTCAAGATGGCAGCTTTGATGTTGCATTTTATGTTGACTTCAAGGGCAATCTGATGGATCGCAACGTTGCTGCTTTTCTGAATGAACTTTGCAAGAGCTGTCAGGACTTCAAACTGTTGGGCAACGCTGTTGTATCATGACGCAGTTATTGCTATTGCTATCTGTCTCGATCATCGCCTGTATTCTCTGCAACAAACTGACAGATAAAATTGGCATTCCCATGTTGCTTGCGTTTCTGTGCGTTGGTATTTTGTGCGGCGAAGATGGCATCCTCAAAATTCGCTTCAATGACTATTCCCTGACAGAAAATCTCTGCACAGCAGCGTTAATTTTCATCATCTTCTACGGTGGCTTTGGTACAAAATGGCGCACCGCAAAACCTGTGGCAGTCCGAGCCATTCTGCTTTCCACAGTTGGCGTTTTTCTGACAGCTGCTGTGGTTGGGCTGTTCTGCCATTTTGTTCTGAAAATTGCCCTACTGGAAAGCTTTCT
>CAYNPC010000027.1:0-15801 GCA_964399025.1 uncultured Ruminococcus sp.
GCGTTTCCAAGGCTGATGCAGAAGCTCTGAAGGCAAAGCTGGAAGAAGCTGGCGCAACCATCGAAATCAAGTAAGTTTCGATTTTACAAACAAAACGATCCTGTGGATGCTCGCATTCACAGGATTTTTGTTTTATACGATGCTGGCAGTGCACACACCGAAAAATATGCGCTAAGAAGAAAGAAAAAAATGGAATACCGTCATCCATACAACCCCCGGCACGCCCAATACCGCCGCTTGCATCAGATTGAACAGACTGACCTCCGGCACAAAGCCAATCCAACTTCCCAGATAGTGCAGCAATAATAACGCTGCAACTCCTGTCAATGTACCACGCAGCAACGAACGGATTTTATGGGCACAGCGCAGATAAAAACAGCCCATAAACAACGCCAGTGCGCCCCAGATTGCCCAGAAAACGATGGATACCATCTTATTTGTTCCTCCTTCTATGTCAACAGATATGCCAATGCCAACAGCAATTTCCGATTGCCGCCCTCCTGATAGAGCATGACCAGCAATAAAAGAATCAGGATCTGGTCTTCCTGCAAGGGCAAAAAATCATGGGCATCCTGTGACATTTTCTTTCGCCCCTTTCTGACCAGATCCAGCTACCACAAATCTTTCAACATCCCACTGTCTCGCAGCACAGTCCAGACAGAAAGCAGTTTCAACAGCTTTACCGCTTTGTCCACCTTTTTCTGTCGTTCTGCATGAAGATGGGGTTTCAACGCCAGCAACAACGCCGTATCAGCATCCTTTTCCGCACTGCCCATCAGCTGCGACACTTTCATCAGTGCATTCAGATTCCACCCACTTCCCGTTTCCCCTTCCGCAGCCGAGGACAATGCCGTATCTTCTTCTGCCTGTGGCGTTGCATCCGTCTGTAGCATCTGCGCCAATTCCTGCAACTGCTGCATACTTTCGGGGTCAGAAAGCAATGCCTGCATTTTTTCCATCATATCTTCCATCGCATCACTGCTGCCCCATCAATTTTTCATACAACGCCTTTGCCTGCGGTGCATTCATCAGCTTCTCCAACTTTTTGGAATCCCCCAGCATATTCTGCATCATAGCGGCTTCTTTTTTCGGGAGATTCTGAATTGCCTGCGTTACCTTTCCGGATTCGAGATCTGCTCGCAGCTGTTCCGGGGAAACGCCCAATTTTCCCCCGACTGTCTTCAATAATTCCTCCATCTGGGTCGGTTGCTGTTTCATAAATAAGCTCCTTTCAAAAAACAGGTTGTAATTATGGTACATCTATGTTATAATAAAGAAAATGTCATACGGTACCCCCGTACCGCTTTGAATAGAAAGGAGTTTTCCCTATGCGTATTCTTGTAATATCAGATACCCATCAGAACTATCCGGCATTGGAAACCATTCTACTGCGTCATCCGGATGCAGATGCCTGCATTCACCTTGGAGACTGCGAAGAAGAAACCGATCTGTTTCGTGCCACCCATCCGGAATGGCAGGATCGCTTCTTCTGTATAAAAGGCAACTGCGATTACGGCTCGGAAAAACCGATTTTCCTGACGCTGGATCTGATTCCCGGTCATCGCATTTTTGCAACCCACGGGCATTATTATGATCTCTATTCCGGCGATGATGCCATCCTGAATGCTGCCAAAGAACAGGAATGTGATATCATCCTGCACGGACACACGCATATCCGCCGTTCACAATACATAGATGGCATCTACCTGATTAACCCTGGGAGTGCAGCGCAGCCACGAGATGAGTTGCCGCCGTCTTATGCATTTCTGGATTACGAAAAAGGCGGTATCCTCGTCAACCACGTTTCGCTCTGACTCCCTGCCGCATCCTTCCTGTTTGTATTCTATGCAACAGCAGCGGAAAGGTTTCCAATCCTGACTAAAATTTCTGACTTACTTCCGGAGGTGTCTTCTCACAATGCAACTTGCCATTCGCAAACCATTTTCCAGCCATACAGTCTATCGAAATTACTTATTTGCGTTTCTACTGGGATTCAGTGCGCTTCTGATTGTTTATTTGCCCGTCATGTGCGTGGAACACGGCTACTTTCTCTACTATGGCGATTATAACTCCCAGCAGCTTCCGTTCTATTCTCTTGCCAACGATGCTGTCAGAAGCGGCAGTTTTGGCTGGAACTGGTATACAGACCTTGGTGCCAACTTTATCGGCTCTTACTCGTTCTACCTGTTAGGCAGCCCTTTCTTCTGGCTCTCGGTCTTATTGCCACGCAGTCTGGTATTATACGCTATGCCGGTATTGCTGGCAATGAAGCATGGCATTGCAACGCTGACCGCTTACGCCTATATCCAACGATTTGTCCGCAGTCGGGAAGCCGCTTTGATTGGCGGTCTGCTGTACGCCTTTTCCGGATTCCAATTGTTCAATCTCTTTTTCAATCACTTTCAGGATGTGACCGCTTTTTTCCCACTCCTGTTGATTGCGATGGAGGAATTCATTAATGAAAACCGAAAAGGAGTCTTTGCGCTTGCGGTTGCGCTGATGGGCTGTATCAATTACTTTTTCTTTACCGGACAGGCAGTCTTTCTCGTCTTGTATTTCATTGTACGCTGCTTTTCTAAGGACTTTCACGTCACACCGAAAAAATTCTTCGGGCTGGCATGGGAAGCCATCCTCGGCGTACTGCTTGCCTGCTTCCTGATGCTCCCAGCAGCACTTGCCATTCTCGAAAACAACCGCATCACAGAACGACTCTACGGTATGGATCTGTTGGCATATTCCGATCAAACTCGTATCTGGCGCATTATCGAGAGCTTTTTCCTTCTGCCAGATGTCCCAGCAAGACCGAATCTGTTCTCCAGCACCGATGCGAAATGGGCATCCATTGGCGGCTATCTGCCGATGTTCTCTATGGTTGGTGTCCTCTCCTTCTGCAAACACAAGGACGGACACTGGGCAAAACGGCTGATTCTTCTCTGTACCATCTGCGCCTTTGTTCCCATTCTGAACAGCTGCTTCTACGCTCTGAACGGGTCGTATTATGCAAGATGGTTTTACATGCCCATCTGCATTATGGCATTGATGACTGCCTATGTACTGGACAACACGACCATTTCGCCCAAATACGGATTTGGCATCACGGCGTTGATGATGGGGGTCTTTGCTGTCATTTCCATTCTGCCGAAAAAAGAAGGAGACGGCACCGTTACATGGGGCAGCTTTGCGACTTATCCGCTTTATTTTTATCTGGTACTGGGGCTTTGTCTGCTTTTGCTTGCCGCTGCTGCATTCCTCTTCCATCGCCGGAAACAGGGCAAACGGGTCTATGATTTTGCCATTCCTATGACGTTTATCGCCTGCATTTTCAGCACGATGACAGTCATTTATTTTGGCGCATACACCCCCGGACAGGCAGAATCTTATATTGACAAAGCCATTGACAAAGAGGGCGATGTCACGATTTCCGTATCGGACGATGACTTCTTCCGGATTGATATCTCACAGGATCGGGATAACTATCCGATGTTCTGGGGGTTACCTTGTATGCGTACCTTCCACAGCATTGTCCCCGCCTCCATTATGGAATTTTATGATTCCATCGGCATAACACGTGATGTCGCTTCCCGTCCGTCTCTGACGTACAAGGCACTGCGGTATCTCTTCTCTGTCCGGTATTATTTCGATGAAATTACAGAGGACAACACAGAACCGGATGGCATTGACCTGCCCGGATTTTCCTATTATGATACCCAGAATGGCTTCTTTGTCTACAAAAACGACTCCGCCCTGCCCATGGGATTCACGTTTGACACCTATATCTCCGAATCCGACTGGAAGACCTATGGCGATGAACAGCGTTGTAGTTTATTGCTGCGTGCACTGGTGCTCAGCGAGGAACAGGTGGAACAATATGGCGCATGGATGCAACCACTGTCCGCCGATGAAGCACAGATGACAGACAGCGACCTGCTGGAGGAATGTACGGAACGAGCTGCGACAGCTTGCGACACATTCCAATACGACAGCAGCGGCTTTCAAGCAACCATCACAACGGAGACAGACAATCTTGTCTTCTTCAGTGTCCCTTGGGACAAAGGCTGGTCGGCAGAAGTCAACGGCGAACCCGTCGACATTGAAACGGTCGATGTTGGCTTTATGGCAGTACCTGTCACCGCCGGTGACAATGAAATCGTTTTCACCTATCACACGCCGGGATTAAAAGCCGGTGCACTGCTCTCTCTGGGCGGACTGGTTCTGCTCATTGGTTACCTGACCATTGCCCATCGGCAAAAGAAAAAAATGCCCGCTTCTCAGGCTGTTTCTGTCTGCTGCATTGATTATCTGCCAGAAGAAACAACCGATTATGCAATACATCCTCAAACAGAAAGGAAGGCTGATCATGCACCTGCAAGAGATCACAAAACAAAGTGAACTGGCATATCAGGCGAAAATTTTCCACGTCACAAAAGATGTGGCAGAGCTGGAAAACGGCAGTCTGGTCGAACGTGATGTCGTTCACCATAGTGGCGGCGTTTGCGTCGTGCCATTGACAGAACAAAACACCATCCTGATGGTACAACAGTACCGTTACCCATTTCATGAAGTCACACTGGAAATTCCAGCCGGCAAGCGGGAGAAAGGAGAAGATCCGGAAACCTGCGGCAGACGAGAGCTGCGGGAGGAAGTGGGGCGCACCTGCGAACAGTATACGCCGCTGGGCTGTCTTTACCCGACACCAGCCTATGATACCGAGGTCATTTACATGTACCTTGCCCGTTCGCTTTCTGCGCCCATGCAACAGCATCTGGACGAGGGCGAGTTTCTGGATATCATTGAATTACCGCTGGAGACCGTTGTAAACATGGTCATGGATGGCAAGATTCCGGATGCCAAAACACAACTTGCCATTCTGAAAACATGGGTCTATTTGCAACAGGAGGCAAAAAAATAAGGACAACCTGTGTTTCCACAGGTCGCCCTTACGAGAATCAGTGAGTTGTCTCAGATGCTTTCGATTGCTTGTGCAGATTCTGCTTCTGCCTCCATCAGCGCAAGATGCTGTTTGTAGGCTTCCATGATCTGTGCTTCAATCTCGTTTCTGGCAACTGCTGAAATCGGATGCACGATGTCACGGAATACGCCGTTCTCATCCTTGCGGCTCGGCATGGCAACAAAGAGACGCTCGTCCCCCTGCACGATCTTGATGTCATGTACGGCGAGCATGTTGTCCAATGTGATGGATACAACTGCACGAAGCCGTCCCTCGGTGATGATTCTTCTGATCTTGATATCTGTGATTTCCATAAGATGACCTCCTTTTAGACACCTGTAACCAGCCTTACAGTACCGGTTACGGTCTGGTTTTCTCGTATCTGCTCCATGACTCCCATGGATAGTATGGGAAAAACCGGACAGACTATGCACATACACTCCCAGGCTCCTGTTATTTTTCAGGATGGAAGGAATATGGATATAGTATACACGAACAAAATGAAAATTACGACAAAGAAAAGAGTGGTTTTTTTGAATAAAGACATATTAAATTGTAAAAAGCACATCCACCTCATTGGAATCGGTGGTTCTGGCATGTATCCGCTGGCACAAATCCTCCATTCCAAGGGTTTTTACCTCACTGGATCGGACAATAACGAGTCCGAAACCCTACAGGCAGTCCGCAATATGGGCATTCCTGTCATGATGGGACAACGGGCTGAAAACATTGAAGGGGCAGACCTGATCGTCTACACCGCTGCCATTATGGCAGACAATCCGGAGTTGATTGCTGCAAAAGAAAGCGGCGTTACCCTGATGGAACGCAGCGAGCTGCTGGGGTTGGTGACCAGCTGGTATGATAATGCCATCTGCATTGCCGGCACACACGGCAAGACGACAACAACTTCTATGACGACACAGATTCTCTACGATGCGGGTGCAGATCCGTCTGCCGTCATCGGCGGCAAGCTGGCTTGCATTCAGGGCAGCGGTCGTTCCGGCAGCAGCGATATCATGACTTGCGAAGCGTGTGAATTTGTTGATACGTTCCTGAAGCTCTATCCGGATATTGCCGTTCTGCTGAACATTGATGCAGACCATCTGGACTACTTCGGAACGGTCGAAAATATCATCCGCTCGTTCCACAAGTTCGCAGAGAACACCACCAAAGCTGTTATCTACAACGGAGACGATGCCAACACTTGTAAAGCCGTTACAGGCATCACAGGCAAAGAGCTGATCACATTCGGCAAGCAGGCAGGCAATGACTATGTTGCTTCCAACATCGTCCATGTCTCTGGTCTGGAAACACATTTCGATGTCTCCTATCACGGCGAATTGCTGGGCACGGTTGTCCTGAACATTGCCGGCGAACACAACGTCCTGAATGCACTGGCAGCCATTGCCGCTTCTCGCTACGTTGGCATTTCCTTTGCAGATGCTGTCAAGGGTCTGGGTGCCTTCCACGGTGCAGGCAGACGATTCGACAAGAAGGGCGAAGCCTGCGGCGTTACACTCGTAGACGACTATGGTCATCACCCAACCGAACTGACTGTCACCTTGCAAGCCGCTATGCAGATGCCATTCCACGCAGTCTGGGCAGTCTTCCAGCCGTTCACCTATTCTCGTACCGCTATGCTGCTCGATGATTTTGCAACGGCACTCTCCATCCCGACTCACACCGTTCTGACAGATATCATGGGTTCTCGGGAAAAGAATACATACAACATCTTTACTCGTCAGCTGGGTGAAAAAATCCCGGGCGCAGTCTGGTTCCCACAGGATGAAACCGATCCGGAATCCAACGACACCAGAAAGTATCAGAACTTTGCAGATGTCTGCCAATATGTCTGCGACCACGTAGAACCGGGCGATCTGGTCATCACACTGGGCTGCGGCGATATCAACAAGGTCAACAAAATGATTCTGGAAGAATTGCAGCGCAGAGAACAGGCATAATCTGCAATGGTTCGTCTCTTACCGTAACGTACACAATTTTTTTCCCAAAAAGTCTTTTCATTTTCTGAGAAATCGATTATAATGGAAGTAATACGCTGTATCCTTGGTACAGAAACGGAAACAGAAAGGAACTGCCAACATGACGAATAAAGTAAAAGTTGTAATTTGCGGAAAGGATTTCATGCTGCAAACAGCAGAGTCTGCAAATTATGTCATCAGCCTTGCCCGTACATTGGAAAACCGGATTGCAGAAACCACCAGTAATAACAACAGTGCCTCTCCTTTTGCTGCTGCAATCATGGTTGCGCTTTCCACGCTGGACGACCTGAACAAAGCCAATCAGCGACTGGATGCCCTGCGGGAACAAGCGAAAGAATACGTAGACGAAGCCGGAAAGACCCGTCTTGCTTATGACAACGCTGTACTGGAGGGGAAGCGTCTGCAAGCCAGAATTGATGCACTGGAAAAAGAATTGCGGGATACGAAACAGACGGCGAAAAAAGCATGAGACAAGCACCTGAAATTTTAGCACCTGCCGGCAGCATGGAGGCATTGAAAGCGGCAGTCAACTGCGGTGCCAATGCGGTTTATCTTGGTGCGACACAGTTTTCTGCTCGTCAGAATGCCCATAACTTTGATGCGGCAACGCTCCACGAGGCAACAACGCTCTGCCACACCAATGGGGTCAAGGTCTATCTGACCGTCAATACGCTGATTCTGGACACAGAATGGGAGCTGTTTGACCAGCTGTTGCAGGTCGCAGCCGACTGTGGCATAGATGCTTGTATTGTACAAGATCTCGGCGCAGCGGATTATATCCACAAACGCCTGCCGGAAATGCCCCTGCACGCTTCCACACAGATGACACTCTATTCCCCTGCCGGTGCAGAATGGGCAAAGGCACATGGGTTTTCCCGTGTCGTTGTCGCAAGAGAAATGACCCGTTCAGAAATTCAGGCAGTCTGTGCCTGCGGTCTGGAGGTAGAACAGTTCGTGCACGGTGCGCTTTGCATGTGCCTTTCTGGGCAGTGTTACCTCTCCGCTATGATTGGTGCTCGCAGCGCAAACCGTGGCTGTTGTGCGCAAGCGTGCCGGTTGCCATTCACTGCAAAAGCAACACGCTATCCGCAGAACGCTGCGCTCTCTCTCAAAGATCTCTGTCTGTTGCCGCATTATCAGACACTTTGCGAGGACGGCATTGCTTCCCTGAAGATCGAGGGTAGAATGAAGCGACCAGAATACGTTACCGCAGCCGTCACGGCATTGCGGCAGCTGCAAGATGGACGGCATCCGGATTTACAGACTCTGAGAGCCGTCTTCTCCAGAAGTGGCTTTACAGACGGCTATTACACCGGCAGTCGTGCGAATATGTTCGGCACCCGTCAGAAAGAAGATGTCACGGCTGCCAATACCGTCTTGCCACGATTGGCGGAACTGGCAAAGAAACCATCTGTCCATCAGCCACTTTCTATGACGGCAACGGTTCATCTGGATCAACCGGTTACGCTGACTGCTTCTATGCTGGACGGCACTTCCGTCACCGTAAAAGAATCGGCGGCAGAACAGGCAAAAAACAAACCTTGTGACACCGCATTCTTACAGCGACAGCTGGAGAAGCTCGGAAACACTGCCTACAGTTTGTATCAACTGACGGCGGATTGCGATGGCATCGCAACGACTTCCGCAGCTTCCATCAATTCTCTCCGTCGGGCAGCCGTCGCAGAATTGGATGCGCTGCGCCTGAAACAGAATACGCCAGCCTATACGCTGCACGATGTTCCTGCCCTTCCGCCAGAACAGGGCAACAGACGAGCTCCTGCTTATTGGGTGCAGGTGCGCACAATGGAACAATTACAGGCGGTACAGGAAAGTCGTTTCCCAATGGAACACCTGTTGATTCCACTCCGTCTGGCGGAGCAAATGGAAACTGTCCTGCCGCATGCGTTGCTGGTTCTTCCGACGTTCTGTCCGGATGATGCCAAGCTGCAAAAACGACTGCAACAGGCAAAACAAAAAGGCTGGACGGATCTGCTCTGTGATACGACTGCCCACCTCATGCTGGGGAAACAAATCGGTTTCACGCTGCACGGTGGCACTGGGTTGAACATCACCAACCGGCGTAGCATCCAAGTTTTGCAGCAGCACGGCGTACAGGATGTCTTGCTCTCGCCAGAGCTTACCGCAAAACAGGGTTCGCACTGTGGCGGTATTTTACCGACCGGTATCTTTGCATATGGGCATTTTCCAGTTATGAAAACACGGCTTTGCCCCATTCGGGAAGAAATCGGCTGTCGTGCTTGTACACACCAGCTGAAAGATCGCACCGGCAGACAATTCCCTGTCTACTGCACCGAACACTACACCGTTTTGTACAATGCGGTCCCTATCTGGATGGCGGATCAACTTTCCCGCTTAAAAGGCTTTTCTTCCCTGCTGTTGTCCTTTTCCATCGAGTCACCGGAACAGGTACAACAGGTCCTGAACGCCTATCAACAATTGCCGGCAGAAGCCCCTTCTGCTTACACCCGTGGTTTGCTGCTGCGTGGCTTACCAGCCGCAACCGGAAGCATCTGATTTCATCCACCTGACTGAGTCCATAGGGAGGTTTTATGCACTTACAAATACAACGACTTCGTCCAACCGCAAAATTGCCTACACTTGCCACGCCAGAAAGTGCCGGCTATGATCTTTATGCTGCGCTGGATGCACCCATCACCATCCCAAAGGGAGAAATCCGACGGATTCCCATTGGCATTGCTGTCGCACCTGACAGCACGGAAGTGGCGTTGTTCCTGATGGCACGATCCGGACTTGCCACAAAGCACGGCATCACAATGGCAAACGGCGTCGGTTTGATTGACAGCGATTACAGAGGCGAACTGATGGTACCGCTGTTGAATCTCGGACAGGAACATTTCACCGTACAGCCCGATATGCGGATTGCACAACTCGTCATTGTACCGATTGTACATCCGACCATCTCTTGTGTGACACAGTTGCCGGAAACCATCCGTGGCGTAGGCGGATTCGGTTCGACCGGACAATGACTGCATTTTGTATTCTAAAGGAGCGTAATTTTCCATGCCAAAATTAAAAAGAATTCTGATGTACATACTCACTTACATCGTTGCACTGGTACTGGGCGGACTGTTGGCATCGCTCGGTACCAACGTCAACGCCCTCCGCTTTCTCAGCTATGCCGTTGACTGGGGATTCAGCCCGTTTACACTGGATCTCAAAGTCATCTCTCTCACGCTGGGACTGCGCATCAATATCAGCGTCGCACAGATCATCATGATTATCGTCGCTATTTTCACAGCACCAAAAATTGTATCACGCCTTGCCGATGGAGAATGAGCTTTCCTGCGTTTTTTCATTGCATTCCGCATTTGTTTGTGATATAATAATAAAAAACAGACCTCTCTTCTCATCTGATTTGCTGTCTTTTTCTCAGCAGACTGCAACCGCTTTTTTCGTGCAGTCTTCCTTTTTTTCGGTTATTTTTATAGTCCAGACGACAAGAACAGAAATAGAAAACACTGTCGTCATAGTTTGGCATAGAAAGGTGCAAGCAAAATGTTTATCAAAGATATCGGTATTGACCTTGGTACAGCAAATACACTGATTTATCTGCGGGGACGAGGCATTATCATTCGGGAACCATCCGTTGTGGCAGTGAATACCCATACTGAATCCGCAAAGTATGTGGGAAAAGAAGCCAAAGAAGTCATTGGCAGAACGCCCGGTTCTATTGTTGCGGTTCGTCCGCTGAAAAATGGTGTCATCGCAGACTTTGAAACCACAACCATCATGCTACAGGAGTTCATCCGGAAAGCCCTGCGTGGCAAAACCTTTACCAAAGCACGGGTCATCATCTGCATTCCCTCCGGTGTCACGACCGTAGAACGACGTGCCGTCAAGGAAGCCGTCGAACAGGCAGGGGCAAAATATGTCCTGATTGTCGAAGAGCCGATGGCAGCTGCCATCGGTACGGGATTGCCGACACTGGAACCGGTCGGTAGCATGATTGTCGATATCGGCGGCGGCACGAGTGAAGTCGCTGTCATCTCTATGGGTGGCATTGTCTCCTCCAAAAGCATCCGCTGCGGCGGAGATGAGCTGGATGCCGCCATCATCAATCACATCAAAAAACGTTACAACCTGCTCATCGGCGAACGCACAGCAGAGGACATCAAAATTCAGATTGGTTCTGCGTTCCCAATGGATCGGGAAGAGGCAATGGAAATCAAGGGCAGAAACCTCCTCAACGGTCTGCCGGAAACCATCAATATCACAGGGACAGAAGTCCGGAATGCCATGTCAGAACCGTTGTCCCGTATTGTGGATGCCATCAAATGCACACTGGAACAGACACCGCCGGAACTGGCAGCAGATATCATCGACCGTGGCATGATTCTATCCGGTGGCGGTGCGCTGCTGCGAGGCATGGATCGGTTGATTCATCAGGAAACCGGAATGCCTGTGCTGATTGCAGAATATCCGCTGGACTGTGTCGCAGAGGGAACAGGAAAAATCTTCGACCATCTTGAAAATTATCAGGACGCATTGACGGAAGACACCCGTTATTGATGCCGATTGGAAAACAAAGGAGAATATGCTATGGGTGATTTCTTCAAGCGCAATAAATTCCGGCTTCTGCTGGTCGTTCTGATCCTGTTGGTTGGTCTGATGCTGTATACGGTCAACACCAATGGGCAAACCACCGGCGTAGCTGGTGTGGTTCTCAATCCGCTCCGCAGTGTCACGCAATCCGCAACGGCACAGGTGGAGCGTGTCATCGCTTCTTTCACGGACGTTACAAAATATCAGAAAGAAAACGATGCCCTCAAAGAAGAAAATGCTGCACTGAAAAATCAGCTGCTCGACTATGAGGAAACCAAACAGGATCTGGCAGAGCTGGAACAATTCATGGGAATCAAAGAAGAGCATCCCGATGATGTGCTCTCTGACCCCTGTTCCATTATCGGCTATGTCACCAACGATCCGTTTCATAGCTTTATCATTGACAAAGGCTCCAATGATGGCATCGCCCTGCAAGACCCTGTCGTCACATCGGAGGGCGTTGTCGGTGTCATTTCCGAAGTGACCAGTACGTATTCTATCGTGGAAACCATCTGCTCTCCGAATCTCTCCATCGGTGCTATGTCTGCCACTGGCAGCGACACCGGTATCGTAGAAGGAGAAGTATCCCTCGCAAAGAATGACCAGTGTCGGATGATTTATCTGGAACGGGACACCAAGTTAAAAGAGGGTGCGCTGATCAAAACATCCGGTTCCAGTGGTCTGTTCCCACAGGGATATCTGATTGGCACGGTGGAAGAAATTGACATGATGGACAGCGGTCTGAGCAAATATGCAGTTCTGACCCCTGCCGTGGATTTTTCTTCTCTGACCAGTGTCATGGTGATTCTGGACTACACCGGAAAGGAGGCAGAAGATGGGGAAAATTAAACCATCTCGCTCCACACCTGCACAAAAGCGCAACACCGTTGTCCGTTGGATTTTCTATTTCGTTGTGATTTTTATCTGTACCGTTGTGCTGACCGTCGGCAGAAGTATGAAACCGCTGCTGTTGATTCCGGTCGCACTCTGCATTGCTTCCAACGTCAAAGAAGGGGCTGCCGGATTCATTGGCATTCTCTGCGGTCTGCTGCTGGATGTCTGCTGCCAACGGCTGCTGGGCTATCACGCCATCCTGCTGTTGCTGGTTTGTATCATCACTTCTTGGCTCTATACGCACTATCTCCAGCAACGTCTCTGGAATATGCTGTTGCTTACGCTTGTCGTCAGCCTGTTGGAAGCCACGATTGACTTTTTCTTCTCCTATGTCATCTGGGATTATGAACACGTATCGCAGGTTTTTCTGTACAACAAACTACCCGTCTGTGCCTACACCTTACTCGCTGCGTTACCGATATACGGGGTATTTCATTTTGTTCATGAGCGTCTGTTACCAAACAGCAACCGCACCATTGAACAAGCAATCCATACCACAATTGAACCATATTGATGTGGTTGATTAAGGAGAGATTTTATGAAAAAGCCTGTTTCCGTCTATGTAAAAGCCACTGGTGCGATTCTGCTCGTGCTTTCTTCTGCCTGCCTTTGCGGCTATCGGCTGATGAAAATCCAGATTGTAGACAGCGATTCCTATGTCAGTCTGCAATACAGCACGGATACGTATCAACAGACCATTTCCGCCACCAGAGGAGAAATCGTAGACTGCAATGGCGATCCGATTGTACAAAATTCTGTCGGTTATAACATCGTCATTGAACCGGATTCCTTTCCGGATGACAATGCAGAGGGCAACGAAGTTTTATTGGAACTGCTGCATTTGCTGGAAGATGTAGATGTCACATTTGAAGAATCCCTTCCCATCTCCAAAAGTGCACCTTTTACGTTCACCACGGACGACACGGAAACGTTGGACAGCATCCGCACCACGTTAAACCTCAATCTCTATGCCACGGCGGAAAACTGTATTGACCGGCTGGTGGATGATTATGACATTGCTGACACGTATACGGACGAGGAAAAGCGAATCATCGCCGGCATTCGTTATGAAATGCAGCTGCGAGGCTTTTCCATGAGCACACAATTCACGCTGGTCAAAGATATTCCGCTGGATATCGTCACAGAAATCAAAGAGCGTGGCTTTTCCCTGCCGGGTGTCAACATCAAGGAGGATGCCATCCGTTCTGTTGTACAGGGCGATGTCATTCCACACGAAATCGGCACCGTCGGACCAATCTATGCAGAAGAATACGAAGAGCTGGCAGAACAGGGTTATGACTTAGATGATACCGTCGGGAAGAGCGGCATCGAAAAGGCAATGGAATCCTATCTGCGTGGAACAGACGGTGTAAAGACCATCTCTGTACAAGATGGCACGGTCGTTTCTTCTGAAATCACTGTGCCGGTAGAAGCTGGAGACACCGTCATGTTGACCGTTGACAGCACGTTTCAGAAAGACCTGCAAAAGATTCTCGCCAACTTTATCGAGAATTTCGATGATTTGCGAGATTCCAAAACAGAGGAAGAAGGATTGGGCGAGGTCACCAGCGGTGCTATTGTTGTACTGGATGCCACAGATGGTGGCGTTCTCGGTATGGCAACCTATCCGACCTACAACTTGCAGGACTATGCTGAAAACTACGAAGAACTGGCAGCGGATGAAAACTCCCCTTTGGTGGATCGTGCAACCAGTGGTCTGTATCGTCCGGGTTCTACCTTCAAAACCATCACCGCAACAGCCGGTCTGAGTGAAGGCATTGTCACCGGCAATTCTACTTATTACTGTGGGAAAACTTACGAGTTTAAGGGACATACTTATAACTGTACCGGCTATCACCAGAATATTTCCGTGGTACAGGCATTGCAGTATTCCTGCAATATTTACTTCTATCAGCTTTCCGAAGCCCTGACCATCGACACCCTGACAAAATATGCTGAGCTGTACGGTCTGGGACAGAGCACCGGCATTGAAACGGGGGATCTTGCCGGACGGTTTGCCAATCCGGAAACGTATGCAGAATATGGCTGGGATTGGACAGTCGGTCATGTTTTGCAGGCAGCAATCGGACAATCCGAAACGGCAGTCACACCGCTGCAAATGGCAGTGGTGGCAAACACCATCGCCAACAAAGGCGTGCGGTATACCCCCCATCTGGTCGACAGCCTCTGGGATTACAATCTGACAGAGATGATTGAGGAAATCGAACCGACCGTTGCCGCTACGATTTCAACGGACAACGATGACGTTTATTCCTACATTGAACAGGGTATGATCGCCGCTTCTGTCACCAATATGCCAGAAGCATATTCCTTAGCTGACTTCGGCTATGATGTCGCCATCAAAACTGGTACGCCACAGGCTGGCGGCGACAGGGTACAAGATTCGTTCTTCATCGGTTATGCACCAGCTGACAATCCGAAGATTGCATTTGCAGCGGTGGTAGAGGGCGCAGAATACAGCAAATATATGATTCATGACATTATTGAAGCCTATGAACGACTGGAAAAGCGACAGGCTTCAGCGAAAAGTAACACATAATAGGAAAACAATCGTCCTGAGCACTGTCAGATTGCACAAATTTCGCTGTCGCAATCAATCTACTTTTCACAATTTTGAAATTGCTCCCCCCGAAAAACTTTGACTTTTGGGCGTTTTATGTTATAATAAAAAATGAAACGGCATTCGCATTGTTAAAAAGATTCTGCACAGAAACAGAAGTAACAGAATCCATAGAAACACAGATGCTGCATTTTTTAACAAAGGAGGATTTCAGACATGACAATTGCACTCATTGCACATGATGCAAAAAAAGAATTGATGATTCAATTTTGCATTGCATACTGTGGTATTTTTTCCCGCCACAAACTTTGTGCAACCGGCACCACCGGAAAATTGGTCAGCGAAGCAACCGGATTACAGATTCAACGCTATCTTAGCGGCAGCCAGGGCGGCGATCAGCAGATTGCTGCACGCATCGCTTGTGATGAGGTGGATGTATTACTTTTCTTCCGGGATCCCATCAGTCGAAAAGCCTCAGAGCCGAATGAAATGAATCTGCTGCGGCTGTGTGATGTACACAATGTACCGGTCGCAACCAATATTGCGACGGCAGAAGCACTGGTTATGGCGTTGGAACGTGGCGATCTGGACTGGAGAGAATACGGCACACCTACCATCTGACAAAAGTGAATCCATTCTGTCCCTTTCTTGAAAGGGACAATTTTTTCGATTATCGGAGGTTATCTATGGCACTTAAAATCACACGTCCGCAAGGAACAGAAGATGTCACCCCAGAAAACATTTCCAAATGGTATACCATTGAACAGGTCGCACGGGATACCGCTTCCTGTTTC
>CAYNPC010000028.1:0-15701 GCA_964399025.1 uncultured Ruminococcus sp.
TAGAATGCAAAGCATTCCCAACAATCCCAGCAGTACAATCCCCTGTACTGCTTTTTCACTCTGTAGCTTCTGTCTGATTCGTTGCCACAATCAATTCCACTTCCTCTCCCAGATAAGCACGTAGAATCCGTTTCACGGCGGCTGGTGTGTCGCTCTCTGCTGTCACATTAGTAATATCTATGCTGTCTTCTTCTGAAATATGTATTGTCACTTCCAATGCTGTTACAGATACGCCTTGTGCCTGTAATTCTGCCCGCAGTGTCCGCTCCAGATTTTCCTGTATCTGTTTTTCTGTCTGTTCTCGCACAGCTTCTGTAAAATCATATGTGCTATCAGAAGCTTCTGTTGTCAACAGATCCCAATCAGGCGTAAGCGTGCGGATGCCTTGTAACAGTGGTGTCAGGACACTCATTGCCAGCAAGCCAGCTGTCAACAGACGAATCTGCCGATCAAATTTTTCATTTGGTCGTAAAAGCTGTAGCATTCCTGTCAGCATACTGACTGCACAAGCAGCCAATACAGCTGTCGTCAACTGTTCCATTTTGTAATCCTCCCCTTTTGCATTCTCACAGGCTTTGCTTGCCAATCAGCAGCAATAGCGCAATGGTGACCAGAAACAAAATAGAAAAACTCGTCAACACGGCAAACAACATCGAAAGCACCTGCTCAGCCCCCTGCAAAAATCGTGACACTTGCTTTACTGCGAATAAATCCGCTAACGCCAACGCAATCTGCAATGCCAGACGATACAAAATGACTTTCAACAAAACAGGTAGAAAAATCAAAAGCAGAATGGCAATGCCCACCGCTCCTGTGGCACTCTTCAATACTTGTAGACTGCCAATTACCGTTGCATAGGCATCTGATACGGCACTGCCTACAATCGGTACAAAATTAGAAACGACATACTTTGTTGTTTTCATCGTCAGACCGTCTGATGCACTGCTGACAATGCTTTGCATGGAAATCGCACCGATAAAAAATGTCATCAGAAAACCGAGACTCCATGTCGTAATCCGTTTTGTCAGTTGCAATAATCCATCTAATGTGTGTTCTGTGTAGACAGCGTTGGCAATGGCAATGGCAAAACTCATACTTAAAAACGGAAGTAGTATGCGCTGCAACAATTGCATCAGCAGATTCGTAAGCAATAACATGCCGCTTTGATATGCAACCGCCGTGCCGATTTGTCCGGTCGCTGTCATCATCGCAGAAAATACCGGTGTGAATATTGTCATAAAGTCTGTGCAGCGTGCCAATGTCGTCTTGACTTGTTGAAAGCAAGTACAGATTTCTTCTGCACAGGCAGAAACTGCCCCCATAACCCCCATCATTTCGCAAATCACAGCATTTTTCCCCTGTTGCACAGCGTGCAGCAAAGACGAACATAAGATAACAGCAGAACAGAGCAACAACAAGCGCAGCGGGGCAGAAATTTCATTTTGCAGGTTCTCCTTCACAAGAGAAAATAACGTCGCAAAAGAAACCGTTGGCTCGTCCAAAGTAATCCCATATGCCTCTAAATCTGTCTGAATATCACTGTCAATGTCCTCTGTCCAATCTGCAATCTGGCTTTCCTGCAACATCGTATCGGTCGCCAACCCTTTTATAGACAAATCCGGCAACAACAGAAAACAGAACAGTATTCCAAATAGCCACATCCATTTCTTTTTCTGCATCAGCGAAGCACTCCGATCATCAATTCCAGCAATGTTTTCGCCATTGGCAACATCAGCAACAGCAAAGTAATCCGTCCCCATAATTCTGCTACAGAAGCCATTGCTGTCTCTCCACTATCCCTGCAAAGATCTGCTGCAATCCCTGTCAGATAACAGATGCCGATGGATTTCCACAGGACACCCAGATACTGTGTGTCCAGTTGTGTCTCTGCAAATAAAATCTGTATTTGTTCTGCAATCGGAGAAAAATATGCGCAGATGGCAAGCAACACCAACACACAAATGCCAATCGAACAAAATAATGCTTGCTCCCTGCAATATTGTTTCAGCAGACACGCCAACACAGCACCGATAATACAGACAGCTGCTGTCGTTCCGGTTTCTGCAATCATAAGCCGAATACCGTCTTGACTGTCTCAAATAAATCACCGATTTCCTGTACAATCAGTACCAATACCACAATCAATCCAGCCAGCGTTGTCATCATTGCCTGTTCTTCTCGTTCTGCTCGTTTCAGCACCAGATTCAGCACCGCAACGATAATGCCGGTTCCAGCAATTTTAAAAATCAGATCAATATCCATCTTGCTTCCTCTTTTTCTCAGCAGAGTAAAATCGCTGCTGTGATGCCTGCCAACAATCCGATGCTCTGATACAGACGGATTTTCTTTTGTGTATCTTCTCGCTGCATTGCTTCCTGTTGTTGCAACCGACTGCGATAACGTTCCAGAATCTCTCGTTGCGAAAGCAGGTCGCTTACACCCAGTTCCTTCCCTAACTCACAAAGCAATTGCCGGCTATCTGCTGATAACTTGTCCTCTGCCTGTACAGCAGTACACCACGCCACAGAAAAAGACTGCTGTTCCGCCATCGCTGCAATGGTTTCCGATAAAAAAGAAAAACAACGATATGTTTCTCGTTCGCACAATTGCTGCAACAACTCTTCCAGCGTTCCGCCATGACACCACATAGCAATTTCCAGCTCGTGCAACATCGCTGCCAGATGAACCAGAATCTGTTGCTTCCGTTTGACCATAGCAGCTGCATATCTGCCACACAAGCCACCGCAGAGCACCAACAGCAATAATCCCATGCCCTTTAACATGCTGCCATCCGACGAATGGTCTGCACCTTTCCGTGTTGCAATAATACAACATAGGCAAATACGCCAGCCTCCAACAGGGTCCGCAGTGCAACACGACGATAGAGATCTTCTATCGTGGCAGCGTGCGCCGTTGCAAGAATATGAATTCCACAACCGTGTACTTGTAACAACGCTTTGGCTTCCTCCATTGTGCTGATTTCATCGCAGACCAATCCATCTGGTGTCATCACACGCAGTGCCATCACAGCTCCCTCTGCACGGGGAAATCCATCGTAGATATCTGTATGCAATCCGATATCATATTGCGGTATGCCATTCTGTACAGCTGCAATTTCTCCACGTGTATCAATGATACAAAGACGATACGTCTGCCCCAGCAGTCTGCACAAATCCCTTAGAAACGTTGTTTTCCCTGACCCGACCGTTCCTGCCAGCAGAATGCTGGAAAGCTGTTTGTGACAAATCTGCTCTGCCAGTGCATTGGCACAATTGGTTACTTGCCGTGCCAGACGGATATTCAATCCGTTGATGTTTCGCATCTGCACATACTGCCCGTCCCGATATACAGCTGTCCCACAGATTCCAATCCGGTTTCCACCCTGTATGGTGAGATAGCCCGCAGCAATTTCCCGTTGATAGCGATAAACGGAATACGCACAAGCTGCTTGAAAGACCTGTTCAATCTGTGCACGTTGCAACGAAATCGCATTCTGCCATTGCCTTGTGATGCTGCCGTCTGCGCAGAGAAATTGTTCCGTTTCTCCGTTGCTGATGGCAATCGGTCGCCCTGTCCGCAGTCGGATTTCCTGTAATGTCTCCCAGACCGAAGCCGGAATCCGCTGCAATGTCTGCCGCAATTCCGGCGGAAAACAATTGACAATTGCCTGCCGCATATTTTTCTACGCTCCTTTCTCTGTTTGTCCTTTGCTGTAATCCTATGCGATGACAGAGAAAAAAAGAACCGGATGGTAATCTGAAATCACCATCCGGTTCCGCTATAAAATCATATATGCCATTCGGAAAAATTATGCTTCCGGCTGATTCAACCGTGTCAGCAATGTTTTGATTTTCTGATTCGGATCAATCACGCTGCTGATAGAAGCATCATGGTTCAGTGCGGCAATAAAGAAGGAAATATACTTGGAGCAGTCCACCTCGTGGAACCAGTCTCTCGACAGCAATTCCTTTGTCCGATAAGTCAGGTTCGTACCAAAAACAGCATCAATATAGCCATTTGCATACGCCTCATCGAACTTCTGCAAGCCATTGACAAACAGACCATATGTTGCATAGCAGAAGACTCTTCTTGCGTTCCGCTTCTTCAGTGCATAGGCAATATCCAGCATGGATTCCCCAGAGGAAATAATGTCGTCTGCGATGAAGACATCCTTGCCCTCTACAGAGTTCCCCAGATATTCATGTGCAACAATCGGGTTTCTACCGTTTACGATGATGGAATAATCCCGACGCTTATAGAACATTCCCATCGGTACACCCAGTACAGAAGCGTAGTACATATTCCGGTTCAGTGCGCCTTCGTCCGGACTGATTACCATGAATTCATCCGGTGTCGTCCGCAGATTCGGAATTTCATGGAACATTGCCTTCAGCACCTGATAAGACGGTACGACATTGTCAAAGCCCATCAACGGCACGGCATTGCAAACTCTCGGATCGTGTGCATCAAATGTAATGAGATTGGAAACACCCATCTGTTCCAGTTCCTGCAATGCACAAGCGCAGTCCAGAGACTCTCTGTAATTCCGACGATGCTGTCTGCCGCCGTAAAGAATCGGCATAATGACATTGACACGATGTGCCTTACCGCTGGCAGCCTGAATGACACGCTTCAGATCCTGATAATGATCATCCGGCGACATCACGTTCATCTTGTCAAACATCTGATACTCACAGCTGTAGTTTCCAACGTCAACCAAAATAAACAAGTCCTTGCCACGAATGGTTGATTTGATCAGTCCCTTTCCGTCACCGGAAGAAAAACGAGGACACTCGCAGGCAATCAGAAACGTATCTACGTCATAACCGCCTTTTCTTGCCCATTCCACCAGATAGGAATCAATCTTCTTTCCCAGTTCCTCTGTTCCCCGCATAGCGATTAAACCCAGTGGGGCAACATTCGTCTCGTGATTGAACAAGATATCTGCTGCTGATGATAATGCTGTTACCATTTTTTTCGTTCTCCTTTTTGCTTCTTGGCATAGTTTCTTCTGCATTACTTGCAGAAAGTTTCAATATAGCTATCAATATCCTTGGCAATGATTTCCTTTGCTGACTTTGCGTTCTGAATTTCGTCCACTGCCGTAGATTTGTGCTCCAGTTCTTTGTACACTTTGAAGAAATGCACCATTTCCTCAAAGATGTGACTCGGCAACTCGTCAATATCTACATACGTGTTGTAAGTCGGATCGCTGCAAGGAATGGCAATGATCTTGTCGTCATGCCGTCCATTGTCGATCATGCGGATGACACCGATCGGATAGCAACGTACCAGTGTCATGGGATATAAATTCTGTGAACAAAGCACCAGTACATCCAACGGGTCCCCATCATCGGCATACGTTCTCGGAATAAATCCATAGTTTGCCGGATAGTGCGTAGAGGTATACAGGATGCGATCCATCTCCAGAATACCAGTTTCCTTGTTCAGCTCATACTTCACTTTGCTGTTTTTCGGGATCTCAATCACGGCAACAAATTCTTCTGTTGAAATCTGTTTCGGACTGATATCATGCCAAATGTTCATGTTTCTGTCACACTCCTTAAAATGAATGGCACATCGGACAACAGATTGCCCCTGTGCAAACCGTAATGTTCCTATCTAAGTATAACCGTCATTTTGCCTTTTGTCAATAGAAATGGCCGTTTTTCGGAGAATAAATTCTTTGTGAATGAGAGATGAATCAGAAATATTCCCCGAATTTTTCCGGTTCTATTGCATTTTCCATTGGAAACTGTTATAATAAGAACAAGAAAAACGGATGGATTTTCAGATCTTAAAAACAAAAACAGGAGGCAATTTATGCAAACAAATCCACAGGAATACGCACTGCAAATCAATCGTATTATCTCAGAAGTGAAAAAAGCAGTGGTAGGAAAAGATGTTATCATTGCCAAAGTGCTGCTTGCGATGCTGGCAAACGGCAATGTTTTGATGGAAGACATGCCCGGTGTCGGAAAAACCACAATGGCACTTGCTTTTTCCCGTGCGCTTTCACTTTCTTACAAAAGAATGCAATTTACACCAGATGTTCTCCCGTCTGACCTGACCGGTTTCTCGATTTACCAGAGAAGCACAGAAAAATTTGTCTTCCAACCGGGTGCACTTTTTTGTCAACTCTTTCTGGCAGATGAAATCAACCGGACATCCAGCAAAACACAATCTGCGCTGTTGGAAGCACTGGAAGAACATTCCGTCACAGTAGAGGGGCGCACATACAGCCTGCCACAACCACATCTCGTCATCGCTACACAGAATCCGATTGGTTCTGTCGGCACGCAGATGCTGCCAGAATCGCAGATGGACCGATTTATGTTCCGTCTGGAAATGGGATATCCGCAGCTGGAGGATGAAATGACCATTCTCCGCAACCGTCATAACGGCAATCCACTGGAAACCGTACAACCTGTTGTCAGCGTAGAGGAATTGTTGAATATGCAACGTGCAGTTCGTTCTGTCTACGTGGATGATAAGATTTACTACTACATTGCCAGTCTGGTACAGGAAACCAGAAAACATCCATCTGTTTTGTTGGGTATCAGCCCCCGTGGCACGTTGGCATTGACCGACGCTGCAAAGGGCATTGCGTTTATGCGTGGCAGAAATTACGTTGTACCAGACGATGTAACAGCCGTCTGCGAGGATGTATTCAATCACAGAATCCTTCTGAAAAACCAATCGCACCAGCGACAAGCTGTACAGCAATTGATTCAGGAAATCTTACAAACTGTACCCGTTCCGAAGCCAGCTGCCCAAAGGCGGTGATGCCCATGTGGTATACGAAACTGATTTATCTGATCCTGCTGGTGGTTGGCTTGCTGTTCGCTATTCTGTATGATGGTCTTTTCTCTATTCTGCTGTTCTGCATCTTATTGCTATTGCCTTTGACACAGCTTTGGTTGTTGCATCATGTGCGACGGCGGCTCTCCGTTTCGTTGCAAGTCAAACAATCGGAAATACAACGAGAAGCCCCACAGCAATTATATTGCAACGTGCAGAATAAAAGTCATTTCCCACTGAATTATTGTCATATGACCTTGGAACTGAAAAACGAAACGACAAAGCAATCAGAATATCTGGAATTGCAACTGCCGATACAGAGCAAGTTTCAGGCGGCTGTTTCGTTTCAGTTTACCTCTTCACATTGTGGCAACTTGCAGATTCGTGTCAAACGTTGTCGGATTATGGACTATCTACACTTGTTCTCCTGTAATGTCCGCAAAAAAGAGGAGACAACCTGTGTTGTGCTGCCATCTATGCAGGCGGACGAGTTTTCCTTTCAAAATATACAACAGACAGAACAAGAAAGTATCACGTATGACCCGAATCGTCCCGGCGATGACAACACAGAATTGTTTGGCGTTCGGGAGTTTCAGGACGGTGACAACCCGAAACGGATTCACTGGAAGCGAAGCAGCCGTTCTGAAACGTGGTTCGTCAAAGAATACAGTCGCCCTCTGGAACGACAATCCTGTATTCTCCTTGACCGTCTGTCATCTGGTAATATCACGCCGGAACAGATTGATGCACAGATGGAATGTGCATACGCATTGGGCTGCATTCTGCTGCGGCAACAGGTATCTTTTGTGATTGCATGGAATACAGCATCTACGTTGGTACAAACGCCTGTTGCAGACATGGCACAGCTACAGACCTGTATGGCAAAGGTATTGGAAGACGAGCCGCCGGAAGCTGGAAATGTTGCGCTGCTTCAGTTGCAGCAAAATCCCCCTCTTATTCCCTACGCAAATCTGATTCACATTGGGCACACGCTGCTGGATCCCACAATGACAACGGAGACGGGTGCTGGTAAAACAACACACCTGCTCACAACACCGGACACGACACAGCAAGCGCAGACGATGTTTCTTTCGCTGGAAACACTCCCCTCTGTCCTTTCCACTATCTGCAATTCGTAAGGAGGTATTGTGAGATGAAACAAAAACAAGATGCCTCTATGTCTTCTACCAACGATGCAGCTGGCATTCTCGTACAAGATGATATTGCCGTCACCATTCGTCCGGCAACCCCATTTTATCGGCGTGGCATCCTATTTGCCATCGCTCTGTTTGGTTATCTGGGCACAATCCTTGCATTCTTTTCCATGTTCACGCCCGTTTACAACAAGAAGCTGTTGATTTTCGCCGGCGCAATTGCGTTTTTGGCTTACAGTGCCATGAGTATGCTGCCTAAGAAATTTCGTTGGCTGCCACCACTCAGCATTGCCGCTTTTGCTGGAATCTGCTTTGTCAAACGCAGTTTGATCTTTACCGGATTCCAATTCTTTTACAATCATCTGTATCAGAACATTTACGATACAGAAGTATTGTATTACCGCATGGATACAACATTAGATGAAACGACTTGTACCACCTTCTTTCTGATCGTTTGTCTGGTCTTTCTGTCGTGTCTCATCTGCTGGTTTACTATCCATCATCCATTTTTCCTGATCGGATTTCTCATCACGTTCTTACCGATTGAATTGGGACTTTACAACGGTTTGGAAATGACACTGCTATCCGCAGCTTTTCTTCTGATATATTGGACGGCTTTGCTCGTTATGCAGTTGACTACCTTGCGTTATACGCAGTCGCAGCAGGAAATCGGCTTTTTCCGGAAAGGCAACACATTTGCTGCTGCCTACACCCCACGGACAACGATGGCGGAACGTTGCGGTATGGTGATGGCGTGCCTCACCGCATTGGTGTTTGCACTCTCTTGGGGATTTCTGACGGCAAGCGGTGTAACAGAAAAAAAGGAAGTCACAGAAAAACGAGAAGAACTGAAAGATTCTCTGGAGTCATTTGATGTAGACAATGTGCAGGACAGTCTCGCCAATATTGTTGGCAAATCCATGCAAGTTCAGAAACTGGGGAAAAAAAGTTATGTTGATATTCAGAATGAACCACAGCTGACACTCACACTGGATCGTCTGCCAGACCACGCTTTCTACCTGAAATCTTTTACCGGTACAACCTATGAGGACAATGCGTGGACTGTGCTGGATGACGATACATGGGAGGATAACGAATCACTTTCTACCCTGTCAGAAGTTTTCAACTGCTATCCACAGCTTTTTCCTTACTGGTTTCACTGCAATCGTTCTGCGGATGCTGTCACACAAATCAGCGTCGCTGCATTGAAGTGGGAACGACGTTGCTACGTTCCCTATGCTGCTTATCAAGAGAGTGCTACTTATTCTGCGGACTACGGCGTTACAATGAGTAGCAAGAAAAACTATACTTTTTCTGTTTCAACCGATCAGGATTTTTCTACGTTATTGCGCAACCACACCCTTGAGACCATTTTCCTGTCGAAATCCATGTTCAATACCAATGACACCGTGACCAATCAATTTTTGGAGGCCCTGTCATTGCCGGACGATACCAGTGACATTGCTGTCACCACATATATTTCTTCCAACAATGCAGACGGTTCTACCGACCAACACGCTATACAAGCGATGCTGACAGAACAATATATCTATCGTCCTTTTGTATACGAGCAATACACAACAGCAGAAACATCTGATGCGTTGCAGGCGGTATATGACATTCTGCCAACTTCCATACAGAATGCACAATTGGATGCAGGCATTACGGAAGAAAGTCTGATTGCAGGTGGTGGTGAATCATTGGAAGACCAGTTGACTGTTCTGGAAGAAATCCGACAATTTCTGGCAGAACAAGCAACTTACAGTACGTCACCCGGCAGAACCCCCAGTTCCAGAGATTTTGTCAATTATTTTCTGCTGGAAAACCAACAGGGATACTGCACACACTTTGCAACAGCAGGTGTCTTGTTGGCAAGATACGCTGGCATTCCTGCCCGATACTGTGAAGGCTATGTTGTGACACCGACCAACCTTTCATCCGCAACGGAAAATGACGATGGCGAATATGAAATGGAACTCACAGATGCCAATGCACATGCGTGGTGTGAGTTTTATGTCACCGGCTATGGTTGGATTCCGTTTGAATTTACCCCCGGTTATTATGGTGCAGCGGAAGAATCCGCAGAGCCTGTCACGACCACCACAACAACACAGACCTCTTATATCACAACCGAACGAACCACACAGCAAACAATCACACAAACAAAGGCAGCAGCTGTCACGGAACAAACAACAGCAACCCAGACAGATACAGCTGGCAGAAACGGTGCAAGCGATCAAAATCGCAGCCACACTGTCCTGAAAATTATTCTGCGCATTTTCCTCGTGCTTCTGCTGCTGGCGGCAATTTGTGCAACCCCAATCTTATTGCGCCGATACGCCTGCCAGAAACGAGAGCGGCTGTTCCATTCCCCTGACCGTGCCAATGCGGTGCTGGCTATGTATTGCTATTGGGAGCGATTGTTGGCTTTTGTAGGGATTTTCCCAGACAATCAACCCATCCTCACCTTCTCCCGTATGGCTGCGCAGCAGCTGAAAGAAAAACAATTGCCAGCCGATCATACAGAAACATTCTGTCTGTTGGTTTCTGCTGTTGATCTTGGTAAAAAAGAACCATCGGAAGAAGAACGCACTATGGCATTGCAAATGCTGCAAGAACTGGCGCACGCCATTGAACAGCAAAGCACGACGCTGCAAAAACTGATCATGCAGTATCTCAAACATCTTATTTAGTTCGTGTGGTCCTCCCACAAAAGAAAGGAGCCTTTCCCATGTCAAAATCTGAAACCACCCAAAAATCATCTAAGAAACTGCTCAACTTCGTGCAGGTAATTCTGCCATTCCTGCTGATTGCACTTGGTATCCTGTTAATCAAACAGCGGGATGCCCTGAATACTGTCTTTACTGCAATCGGTGCAGTAATTGCGTTGTTGGGTCTGATTTATGCTGTTATTTATTTTTCCACCAAGCAGTATGAAAGTCGACCATCTTATCTGGCAATCGGACTGGGATTGCTGATCATCGGCGGTATCCTCGTGGTAATTCCGTTTCTGGCGGATACGTTTATTCCTTTCTGCATCGGTTTGTTCGTCCTCATCAGCGGCATTTCCAGTTTTGTTGATGCGTGGCAAATCAAAAAAGTTTCACCAAACTGGCAGATTCCGATGTTGTTTTCCATCCTGATTATCCTGATGGGCGTTGCCGTTCTGCTCTGCACGTTCCATATGTCCGGTGTTGTCTGGATTGTCATTGGTGTGATTCTGATTGCCAGTGGTGTAATGCGACTCATCAACTCCATTATTTCTATCCACTCCAAAAAGAAACCGCCCATCAAGGACGTAATTGATGTAGAACCAGAGAAAACAACCGAAGCGTAACTATTCCCATTGTCATGATACAAAAAAAGTGACTTGCGCCATGCAAGCCACTTTTTTGTTGCCTTATTTACAAAACCACACAGATTACTCTGCAACAAAGTGCATAGAAACCGGTGCATAATCGCCCCAAGATCTTGGCAGAAGGATTCCGCCCTGCATCAGTGCGCTGCCGGAATACGAAACGCCATCCAGCATGTAGTTCCGATCCGGATCCAAACCTCTTAACTTGATGCCATACCGCAACAGATTCGGTTCTGTCCGGAAAATCATACCCTGTACCAATGCCTCTCTCTTGTCTTCTGAAACAAACGCCCAGATTGCATATGCATCCTCCAGCGGATTGCTCAGACGGTAATACAGCCCATTGTGAATCAACGGTCCATATTGCTTGAACTGCTGAATCTGCTGCTGTACCGATGCCTTTTCTTCTTCTGTGAGCGTATTCAGATCCAATTCATAGCCAAAGCTACCTGCCATTGCTGTAATCGCTCTGGTCTCTACCGGTGTCACTCTGCCTGTCTGGTGGTTCGGTACAACAGAAACATGAGAACCAACTGTAGAAGTCGGATAGAAGAACGATGTCCCATACTGGATTTTCGTTCTCTCAAAAGCATCCGTATCATCGCTGCACCAAATCTGCGGACAATAATACAGCATACCAGCATCAAACCGACCGCCGCCACCGCTGCATCCCTCAAACAGGACATGTGGGAATGCGGTGATCAATCGCTCCAACAGCGCATAAACGCCCAATACATACCGATGTGGCATTTCTTTCTGCCGTCCTGCTGGCAGCGTCGCTGTGTACCAATCACAGATACTGCGATTCATATCCCACTTGACATAGCTGATATCGGCACTGCTCAGAATGTCTGACATCACTTGGAAGAGATAATCCTGTACATCCGGATTGGTCATATCCAATACCAATTGATACCGGCTGCGATTCGGTTTTCTGTTCGGAATCTGAATTGCCCAGTCCGGATGGCTGCGGTACAAATCGCTGTCTTCCGAAATCATTTCTGGTTCAAACCAGATGCCAAACCGCATACCCAGTTCTTTTATTTTAGAGACCAGTTCTGACAAACTGCCCTGTAATTTTTCCTCATTGACAAACCAGTCGCCCAAACCGGAACAGTCGCCATCTCGTTTGCCAAACCAGCCGTCATCCAATACCAACATATCTACACCCAGTCTGGCAGCTTCCTGTGCGATATGCAGAATCTTATCTGCATTGAAATCGAAGTAGGTTGCTTCCCAATTGTTAATCAGAACCGGTCGTTCTGCGAACTGGTATTCTCCACGGCAGACATGTGCACGAATCGCCGTATGGAAATGATGAGATAACGTTTCCATACCGGTATTGCTATAAGAAAACATCACTTCCGGTGTGTCAAACGTTGCCTGTGGCTGCAACTCCCAACAGAACAAATCCGGATGCAAACCCATTACCATGCGAACTTGTCCCATCTGGTCACATTCTATCTTTGTCTGGAAACTACCGCTATACAGGAACGCTGCCCCAATACAAGCACCGCTTGTCTCTGTGCAATCCGATGTACAGAGCAATACGCTCGGATTCTGTTGATGGCTGGAAGTGCCTCTTGTGCTGGAACTTTCCTGAATGCCGTGGAAAAGCGGGGTCCGTTCTGGTACACGTTCCAGCGTATGTCTGCCTTGGAAGTGCATCCAATCCCATTTTCCAGCCGGTAAATCCAGACAGAAGCTGGCTGCTTTTGTCAACTGTACTGGCGTATTGCCTTGATTGGAAATCGAAACACAACGGGTCAGGAGATCCAACTCTGCTAACACACCATACCGCAAGGTAACCTGTATGTCGGTTGCCGTGTCTTTCAGTACAATTTCCAGTGTCTCTGCTTCCTCTTCTTTTGCATAAACCGCTGGCAATCCGGCAATCGCATATTTCCCCTTCTGGATACGGTAGGACTGATAGCGCAAATCCAGTGCATTGCTACCATCAGCGTGTGTAACGGCAATGGCTGGGATGCGATAATCTCCAACTCCCTCGCAAGCATATTCCTGCGGCAATGTATTCAGGGAATACGTTCTCTTGTTTTCTGCTTCGTAGAGATTTCCGGAAAAGCCAACATCCGGATAATCGTACAGATAGGACATGTCACCATCTACTTTTGCGCCATACCAGAGATGCTGCAACACGCCATACTCATCTGCTTTCATCTGGTAAGTTGTGTTCTTTGTCGTGATGGTAAAGATCGTTCCGTTTCCTGTTGTTACTTGTATTGCCATAGCATAACACTCCCTTGCTCCCTTTAGACAATTCGCATCGTGTGAACCAGTCAGATGAGCATAGATTCAAACGATGCGAATTTCATTCAGGATAATTTTTTTGATTTATCGGATTGTAAACTCATACGTGGTCAGGTTGGCATCCAATACAATCTGATGTTCCTGATAGGTACGAGTGATCACCAGACGGTCGCCCTCTGCCGTAATGGCAATTTCGCCATCCAACGAGAATGCCGGATGTGTGTTCCGCAGTTCCATCAGCGCTTTGAGCTTCTGTACCACTGGACGTTCCTGCTCTGCTGCCACCTCTTCCGCTGTGTAGTAGTGGCGGTTGATGTCCCGTCCATTCTTTGTGCGTTCCATCAATTCAATGTCATTGCTGCCTGCCAGCATACCTACATAATATACCTGCGGAATGCCCGGTGCAAAGAACTGAATGGCTCTTGCCAGCACATAAGCATCATCGTGGTTGCCCAGTGCAGAATAATACGTGGTATTTACCTGATAAATATCCAGATTGTTGTAAGCCTCTGAGCTGTAAATCTTCTTTACATTTGCCCCCTGCTTATACATCTGTTCCTTTACCTTGTCAATCTCTTCATCTGGCAACAAATCCTTAACATCGACAATGCCAATGCCATCGTGTGTATCCAGCGTGGTAAACTGCTTCATCGGGCAACGTTCCATCCACTGTTTCAGATACGTGCCGTCATGATTATACAGGGCATGAAGCGTCAGAACCGGCAGTGCAAAGTCATAAATCCAGAAGCCCTTGTCTGCAATCTTCATCGGGATGGTGTAATGCTCGTGAATCTCCGGCAAAATCTCCGCACCCTCTGCTTTGACAACGTTCTCAATCTCATAGAGCAAATCCCAGATATCTGGCTCTACAAAGAAGCAGCTCGTGCCCTCTTTCTTCACTGCATAAGCGAAAGCATCCAACCGGATGACAGATGCGCCGTGATGACACATATCCTGCAAGGTCTTGACAATAAAGTCCTTGGTCTTTTTCTTGGTAACATCCAAGTCAATCTGCTCTTCGCAGAAAGTACACCAGATTTTTTCCTTGCTGCCATCTGCAAATTCCGCTTCAATGTACGGTGCACGTGGCTTTCTCTTGTAAATCAGATCCACCTGCTCCTGAGACGGTTCGCCATCCTTCCAGAAATCCCGATAGCGGATAAAGAAATCCTTGTATTCAGAATCCTCTTTCTTTTGCAGGAAGTCCTGAAAATATTCTGAACTTGCTGAAATGTGATTGACCATAAAGTCAAACATCAGATAGTAATCCTTGCCCAGTGCCTCTACATCCGCAAACGTACCAAACGCCGGATCCACCTTGTCATAACACATCGGTGCAAATCCACGGTCAGCAGAGGACGGGAAGAACGGCAGAATGTGTACGCCACCAACAGCTTTCTTGTAGTACTGGTTCAACAGTTTGTGCAGATCCTGCAAATTGTTTCCCATGCTATCTGCATAGGTAATCAACATGATTTCATTTTTCAAATTCATTGTATCACCTTATCCCTTTACGGCACCATTTGCAACACTGTCCAGAATCTGTCTCTGACAAATGATGTAGAATATCAGAATCGGAATCAATGCCAACAAATAAGAGGCAAATGCGAGGTTGTAGTTTGTACCAAACTGTGTCTGGAAGTTCAACTGTGCCAACGGCAACGTTGTACCGCTGCTGCTGGACATGATAACCAGCGGTGTCATAACGTCATTCCATGTGCCCAATGCGGTCAGAATTGCAACCGTTGCGTGCATTGGCTTCATCATCGGGAAGATAATCTCCCAATATGTCCGCCAAGTAGAAGCACCGTCAATCTCTGCTGCTTCTTCCATTGCCATCGGAATATTTTTCAGATAGCCACTATAGAGCATCACATTAATCGGCATGTAGAATACCAGATACAAGATAATAACACCGACTTTGTTATCCAATCCAAGAATTGCAGTCTGCTTTACCAACGGCATCATCAGAATTGCAAACGGTACAAACATACCACTGACAATGTAGTAGTAAATCAACCGATAGCCTTTTTTTCTACCCATGTTTCTACCGATGGCATAACCTGCCAATGAGTGAATCAACAGTGCAGACACGATGGTGGCAACTGTAATAATCAAGC
>CAYNPC010000029.1:0-15541 GCA_964399025.1 uncultured Ruminococcus sp.
AAGTCGCTGTTGTTCCGGGCAACGCATTCGGTACGAGTGGAGAAGGCTTTATCCGTGTTTCTTACGCATATTCCTTGAAGCATCTGATGGAAGCATTGCGCCGCATCGAAAAATTTGTAACCCGTCATAGACAGGAAGGGAACAAGTGAAACGCATTGTACTGAAATCACCAGCAAAAATCAATCTGGCACTGGATGTCGTTGGAAAACGGGCAGATGGCTATCATCTTCTGGAGACGGTTTTTCAGGCGGTTTCTATCTATGACACCATCACTGTGACGTTCCAGCCAGATGCAGAACATCCCATCCAGATTGCCTGCAATATTCCGTGGATTCCGAAGGATGAACGCAATATCGCTTGGAAAGCGGCAGCGTTATTCCAGAAAGTGACCGGTGTTAAGACTGGCATTCGGATTTATCTGCAAAAATACATCCCCTCGCAAGCCGGATTGGGTGGTGGCAGTTCTGATGCAGCCGCCGTTTTGTATGCTTGCAATCAACTGGCAGGGACTGGGCTGACCCAACAACAACTCTGTGATATGGGGATGCAGCTCGGCGCAGACGTGCCATTTTTCTTCTACGGTGGAACGGCTTATGCTGCCGGCATCGGAGAACAACTGCGACCACTCCCCTATCTGGGCGATTTTCCGATTGTCATTGCAAAGGGCAAAGGCGGTATTTCAACCGCAATGGCATACAACGCCATTGATGCCTTACAGCATCCTATTCATCCGGACACCCAACGCATGGTGGAATTGTTGCAGCAATCCGCTGATATCACAGAAATTGCACCGCTTTGTGGCAATCTGTTTTCTGCTGTTACAGATCTACCACCTGTCACACAGATTCAGAAAAAAATGATGGAGAAAGGTGCACTTTGTAGTGCGATGACTGGAAGCGGTTCTGCGGTATTCGGTATTTTCCGTTCGCAAGAACAAGCGCAACGTTGCTGTACAGTGTTGCGACGTATCACACCGTTTTCTGTCCGCTGCAAAACCATTCCGCATACATTCCATGCCGTGTGATTGTTAGAACCATTATCTTATACAGCTTATACGGAAAAAGGAGTACCAATCGGCACTCCTTTTTTGTTATACTGTTATGGATACAATCAGCCTTCTGATTCTGTCTCCGTCCGTCTGACCTGAAAAATCAGGCGAAAAATTCCCGTCAACAGTTTTGGTGTTCTGACCACTACAATTTTCATCTGCAATTCCTCCCGTGTCTTTCTCTGATACCTGTTGTATTGTATTCGAATGACAGAGAAAAGGTTCCTAATCAACCAGAGACAATTTTTTTCGCAGATGCCGTCGAACGAGAAAATAACAGAAAACATTAGCTGTTAGTGTAATTGCCCACGTAATCGGGTACGAAAAGTATACCGTTCGGATTGCGTGAAATGCCGGAATCTGAAATACCGTTGCAATCCACAGCAATCGCAGTCCGCATACGCCAATCAAGGAAATGGTCATCGGCAAGACAGAATAGTTAATGCCACGCAATAAACCGACTGTAACATCCATCATGCCACAAAGTGCATACGTCCTACAAATTACATGCAGTCTTGTCATACCAGCAGCAATGACCGTTGGACTGCTGGAGTAGATGCCAAGCAGGGTATGCCCGAACAACACGACAAGATTGCCCATCACCACACCGACTACAATCACGCAACCTTCTCCAACCAAAAGAATCCGGTCGATGCGTTGATAGTTTCTGGCTCCAAAATTCTGACTTGTAAATGAAATGGTTGCCTGATAGAATGCATTCATTGCCATATAGACAAAGCCTTCTATATTGGAAGCAGCAGAATTGCCTGCCACCACAACGCTGCCAAACAGATTCACAGAAGACTGAATGACAACGTTAGAAAGTGCAAATACCACGCCCTGAAAGCCGGCAGGTATGCCAATTTTCATAATCTGTACCATCTTGGAACGATCTATTTTCAACTGCTTCCACTGCAAATGCAGCGCACCTTTTTCTTTTCGCAGACAGCGCAGTACCATTCCGGCAGAAACAATCTGAGAAATGACAGTCGCCAATGCGACACCAGCCACATCCATATGCAACAGAATTACTGTAATCAGATTCAAAATAAGATTGATACAACCGGCAAGTGTCAGATAATACAACGGTCGTTTGGTATCGCCTACAGCACGCAATAAGGCACTGCCAAAGTTATAGACCATATTGGGAATCATCCCAATAAAATATATCCGCAGATACAATGTCGCCAAAGGCAACACTTCTTCCGGTGATTGCATCCAGATCAACATCTGTCTTGCGCCAACGATTCCGACCACTGTCAACAGCAATCCGCTGAGAAAACTCATAGCGATTGCCGTATGGACTGTCTTTTGCAAATCCGTTTCACACTTTGCGCCATAATATCGGGCAGCGGTGACGTTTGCCCCAATCGAAAAGCCAACAAACAGATTAATCAGCAGATTGATCAATGCTGTATTGGAGCCGACCGCTGCCAACGCATTGTCACCTGCAAATTTTCCTACAACAACAATATCAGCGGCATTGAACAGCAGCTGCAACATACTGGAAAGCATCAAAGGCAATGCAAATATCAGCATTTTCTGAAGAATCGAGCCGCTGCACATGTCCATCTCATATTTTTTTTGCTGGGTCATGCTTTCGATTCCGCCTCCGCAAGAGAAGAATAATGATAGAATCCTATGGTTTGTGTCATAATCATTTCCGCCAGATTCTGTCCGTTCCGGTACAGTCCAACCACCCATGCGCCGTATAATTGCAATAATGTCTCGGAATACGTCAGCAGTTCTCCACGCAGATACGTTTCATAAGACGTATTCCATGCCATATCTTCACTGGTATGAATGCTACGAGCTTGTCCTGCCAGTTTCGGATATTGTTTCGCAAAGTCCTCCATCCAGCTCACCTGAATCGAAACGATGGCTTCGCACAGTGCTTTTTTCTGTTCGGATACCGGCGGCAGTTCTTTTTCCAAGGCAGCATACTGTTCCGGCGCAGTGCTCTCCATCATGCGGGCATATTTCTCCGTCAACAGATTCCAACCATTGCGGCAAGCCGTATCCAATTCCGTCCAGTACTGTTGCAACATTTCCATTGTCCAAGTCAGATACTGACTCTTTCGCATAATCGAAAATGTCGCCCAATCGTCCTGACAACCAGCTCTGGCACCTTCATTTTTTACCTTGTCAAACGTCTCAAATTCCAGTTCCACAATTCGGTCAACCAGTTCCTGTTTCTGTTCCTGTTCCACTGCCTGCTTTGCAGCATCTTCTGCATAGCCTTGCATATAATCATCCTCCCGATTGGTAATCCCCAACTGCCGGATTTGCGCTGCAATGATCCGACAAATTGGCGCAATGATTTCCATTTCCCATTGTTCCATGGGCAGTATATGACTCTTTTTCAACAGCACAGCAATTTCTGCCCCCTGCGGCAGTTGCTCTGTACTGTGCAGCAACCATTTGTAATAAGGGGCATAAGTATGTTGACAGAGATGCGCTGCACGCATCGCACTTTCTGCAAAATGAGAAAATGCCAGCATTGCCGTGACAGAATCCTGCCGCTGCAACAGACGAGGAACGTTATATTGTCCTCGCTGTGCCATCCATGCGGTTTCCTGCGCCAGACGACGCAACCAGACCGCTTTCGGATAACCGGCTTGTAATGCCGTCCGGATGCGAGTAAATTCTCCCAGATTATCTTGAAATACAGCTCCATTGACGGCAGCTGCCAGCTGTGCTTCTTCGATTTGTAACCACTGTGTCTCTGTCTCCGGTATGCCAGCTACACCAATCAATCGCCGATAAAAATCAGAAATCCGGCACACACCAACCCGACCGTTGCCTTGTTTGGTTGTCAAACGCATCATACCGCAATAGGTTTTGGGCAACGCTTCATACGCTTTCTGTAAAGCAAGACACTGCGCCTCTGGCATGGTGTCCGGTACCCAAATACAGAAGCCCGGTCCGAAATCGTGATCTCTGGAAAGGGCATCGTCATAGCCGAAGCATTCTGATCCTTCCCCGACAAGCCCAATGGCAAGCTGTCCCAGCAGTTCCGGAAACATCCGTTCCAGCATCGGCTTTCCAAATGTCTCATAATAACGTTGACAAAGTGTCAGACCACTTTCCTCCGGTCTGCCACCCAGCTTTTCATAGGCGTTCGCAGCGTTCTCCGCAACAATATCATAAGCAGCCCCTTTGCCCATATGCAGCTCCATCTCAGAGAGTGCTGCTTCGTAATACCAGACGGCTTTGTCATATTGTTGCAATTGCGATTGCGCATCCCCCATTGCTGCCAAGGCTGCGCTATAATGAAAGTCTGACGGACTCAAACCAGTAAAGAAATCCAACGCTGCTTGCAAATGTGGCAACGCTTCTGCGGTCCGCTGCAAGTGCAACAGAGAAACCGCCAGATTGGTACGAGAAATCGCCACTCTGCCAGCCTGTCCTTCCTGTTGGGAAACAATCTGTAATGCCTGCTCTAACGCCTGACAAGATGCTTCCCAGTCCCCGACCGCTTGATACAACAGGCTGATATTGTTATAGTAACTTGCCACTCTGCCATCTGTCGGAGACAACTGCTGGTCATAAATGGTTTTTACCTGCTGGTACGTCTCAAATGCTGCTGTAAATTCTCCAGCCGCTCGCTGCGCATTGGCAACGTTCAGCAATGTTGTTGCATGTGCCACTGTCTGCTCCAGATGCAATTTCTGAATGCATTGCAGTGCGGCATTACAAACCGTCAGAGATTCTGCAAACCGTCCGCAGTCCCGAAAGAAGCCAATCTGTTCATTGTACAATGTCAACGCTGCTTCCCATTCCTGCATCTGTTCTGCTTGTTGAATCTGCGTTTGCAAGAATGCGTCTGCCTCTGCCAACTGGCTTTCTCTTAACAGCGTATCCAGCTGTTGTAATACTGTCTGGATTTCCATCTTCTCACGCTTCTTTGACAGCAGCTGCCAGTGCTTGCAAAGCGGTTTCTGTTTCCGCATTGACCGTAGAACGGATGGTCACTGTCGGCTCTAACACAGTAACTTGTTTCATATTTTCCAGATAAGACAGCATCACCTTTTTGGCAGACGGTGCCCAAGAACCATTTTCTATCAATGCAACCTTGCGGTTCTGATAATTCTTTGCCTTCAAGTGCAGCAGAAATTCTTCCATTGGTGGGAATACGCCACCATCATAGCTGGAAGCTGCCAGCACGACACGGTCATACTGGAATGCGTTCGCAACGGCTTCCGCCATATCGTCTCTCGCCAGATCGGTCAGGACAACCGTTTCTCCTGCTTGTGTCAATGCTTCTGCTACCTGTTTTGCAGCTTTTGCTGTATTGCCGTGAATAGAAGCATATGCCACCAGTACGCCATGATTTTCCGGCTGGTAGCTGCTCCAGATGCTGTATTTTTCAAGGAAATGCGACAAATCTCCTCTCAGGAACGGACCATGCAGCGGACAAATTGTTTCAATCTCCAGCCCAGAAGCTTTTTTCAACAATGTCTGCACTGGCATACCGTACTTGCCGACAATATTATAATAGTAACGTCTGGCTTCCGCATCCCACGGTTCTTCTGTATCCAGTGCGCCGAACTTGCCAAACCCGTCTGCTGAGAACAGAATCTTTTCCCGCTGCTCATACGTTACCATAACCTCTGGCCAATGCACCATCGGTGCCATAAAGAATTGCAGCGTATGGTTGCCCAGAGAAAGCGTGTCGCCCTCTTTGACAGTCAACCTTGGCTGTTCCCCTACTGAGAAGAAATTCGGCAGCATCGCAAATGTTTTCGCATTGCCAACCAGTGTTACCTGCGGGTACTGCGCTAAAAACTGCGCAATGCTGCCGGCATGGTCTGGCTCCAGATGAGAAATGACAAGATAATCTGGCTGTCTACCCTGCAAAGCGGCATCCAGATGTTCCAACCATTCTTCTGTTTTCCGGGCATCGACGGTATCCATGACAGCGATTTTTTCGTCCAGAATACAATAAGAGTTGTAAGAAACCCCATTCGGTACAACGTACTGGCTCTCAAACAAGTCAATGGTTTTGTCATTGACACCGATGTACCGCACATTCCACGAAATTTCACAATAAGACATTGAACATTCCTCCAGTATATGATAATGATTCCTAATAAGTATATCATACTTTCTCTGTTGGGTCAAGCGCATTTTTCTGATTTTTTGTAGCATTTCCGCAGTCATACAAGACAAACTGCTGTATTGACAATCCGCCGGAAATGCCGTATAATAACAAGTAATTGCCGGGCAGCATTTCGGCAATCAATTGGAAAAGAAAGGATTACTCTATATTATGGATGAACCGAAAGAAACACAATCGCCGATGACGAAACGAGAATGCCTGCACGCCGTCTTCGGCACACCGGCTGCTGCTTGCCTGCGATTGCTGGCATCCTATTTTCTGGTTGCAGGCATTTTCATTCTCGCCAATCAACTGGACAATCGTCCGGCAATTGCAGATTGGATGAATTACATTGCGGCGGTTCCATTCCCTTGGGTTATGTTATACACCCTGTTTTGTTTTGCGTTGTCCACCGCATTGCGCTGCTTTCTACGCTGGGAACCCTTTGATCGGACGTATATCTTATACAGCACGGTTTTTTTCTTGCTGTTCGCACTCTGGCGGGCAAACGGATTCCCTGCCGCAATTGCTGGTCTACTATTGCTATTTGCGATTGCACACTATGCGCTGGATCGGCGGATGATACGAAAAGCCAGACAGCTTTCTCGACGAGCCTGCCTGCTATTGGTCAGCGCATCTACACTTCTGGTGGTTGCATTTACAGGCATTACGCAAATGTACCGCTATAAAATCTTCGGGACAAGCTGTTTTGACCTTGGAATTTTCGTGCAGATGTATCACTCCATGATTACCAATGGCACATTGCAAGTTACTTGCGAGCGGTCTGAAACGATTTCCCATCTCGCCGTTCACGCCTCCCCGATTTTCTACCTGTTGGCACCGCTCTATTTTCTGTTTCCAAAAGCAGAAACTTTGTTGCTGGTACAACCCGTCATTGTCTTCAGTGGAATTCTTCCGCTATATTGGATTGCCAAGCATCGCAAGCTCTCCCCTTGGGTTACGCTCTGCCTCTGTGTTGTCTACCTGTTCAGCAGTTGCTTGATAGGACCCTGCTACTTCGATTTTCATGAGAATGCCTTCCTGCCACCGTTATTGATGTGGGTATTCTGGGGCATCGAACGAAAAAAATGGTGGGTTGTCTATCTGAGTGGAATTCTGGTGCTGCTGGTAAAAGAAGATGCACCACTGTATATGATTTGCATCGGTCTGTATTTGTTCAGCGGAAAAATCAGCCGTCTGCATGGCAGCATCATAACCGTACTTTCTGGCATTTACTTCTGCGTAGTAACCGCACTCTTGAAGCAGTACGGAGACGGCGTTATGATTACTCGCTTTTCTAACTTCTATCTTGAGGAAGACGGAACGTTTTCTGAATTGCTGTCCAACGCTATTTCCAATCCGGCTTATTTCCTGAGCAGTCTGATTTCAGAAAGTGCCTTGGCATTTTTCTTTATGGTGATGATACCACTTTGCTTTCTGCCATTCCTCACTAAAAAATTATATCGTTATTTCCTGATGGTGCCGTTCCTGATTATGAACTTACTGGTTTCTGCTTCTTACGCCGCAGCTGCCAGTGTCAACTATCAATATGTATTCGGTACATGGGTCTGCCTGTTTTATCTGGCATTTCTGAACTGGCAAGATCTGAAACCATCTGCAAGAAAAAAACTGATTTCTGCAATGGCGTGCATCTCCTTTTTCAGTTCTTATACGATGTTTTCCAAAAACGTCTGCTTCCGAGAACAGTATGTCTGGAACAAAGCACACTACATCGAAATGGAAACGGTTCTGGCACGGATTCCGGAAGATGCCAGCGTTGCCTGTGATGACTGGCATGTCTCACATCTTGCAAATCGGGCTGTTATTTATCAGCTGAATGCAACGACCGCCACAGAGCCGAGTACAACAGATTTTGTCGTTGTCCGGCAGGATCTGGGAGACGATCAGGAAAAAGAATGGATTCAGGACGAACGGAAAAAATTGAAAAAAGAAGGCTACACGGTATGGGATTCTGTAGAAGATACATTTGAAATCTATGTCAGTCCTGAATATGCCGCTGCCAATCTGACATAATATGCTTTCGGAGGAACAGAAGATGAAACGAAACAAACAACATGTCACACCTGTACAGATAATTGCATTGGGATTTTTGATCATGATGATCATTGGAACTGGATTGTTGTTATTGCCGATTTCCCAACGAGAACCCGACAGCATTTCTGCCATCAGTGCCGCTTTCACCGCAGTCAGTGCCGTATCTACTACTGGACTGACTGTTGTCGATACGGGCGGTACATTCAGTACATTTGGTTATGTGATTCTGGCAATTCTCATTCAAATCGGCGGTTTGGGTGTGACCTCAATCGGTGCAGGGCTGATTGCATTCAGCCGACGGAAAATGCGGATGCGAGAACAGATTCTGGTACAAGAAGCCTTGAATTATCCCACGATGAAAGATGTGCAGGCGTTGATTCGCTCCGTCCTGATTACGACGATTACAGTAGAATCCATTTGCGCTGCTGTCGGTTGCATTATCTTTGCGCAGGAATTTTCCTTCCCTGCCGCACTGGGCATTGCCGTCTTTCACAGTATTTCTACTTTTAACCATGCCGGATTTGATGTTCTGGGCGGTTTGATTTCCTATCGGGATAATATCCCATTACAGCTCCTGACAACCGCAGAAAATATTCTGGGTGGACTGGGATTTTATGTGATTCGGGATGTCATACGTAACAGACGATTTTCCAAGTTCAGCTTACATACAAAAGTGGTTCTGACCACGTCTTCCTTTCTGGATATCAGCAGTACACTCCTGTTGAAATTTACCGAAGGCGATTCGCTGCCGTGGATCAATGCACTCTTTATGGGCATCACCGCCAGAACGTCTGGGCTTTCCGTTGCAGATGTCGGAGATTATACCAACGCCAGCTTATTGCTGACCTGCATTCTGATGTACATTGGTGCCTCTCCTGGGTCAACAGGCGGCGGTGTCAAGGTCACAACCATCTTTATTTTAATGCGTACCATGTTCGCCTATCCAAGTGGCAAACAGCCAAGTGCATTCCATCGCCGCATTTCTGCTGGAAATGTGCAACAGGCAATGGTCGTTTGCAGCATGTTTCTGGGCATTGTATTGATCATTGTCATGACACTCTGCATCATGCAGCCGGAACTGCCGTTCTTGCCGTTGCTCTTTGAAGTCGTTTCTGCATTCAGCACAGTTGGGCTTTCTACTGGTATCACCAGTTCTGTCTGCAATGCCGGAAAAGTTATTTTGATGTTGGCGATGTTTGGTGGTCGTCTGGGTACATTAACGGTTGTTTCTCTCTGGTTCCGGAAACAAAGAGAAGGAATTCTGCTACCGGAAGAGAGCATATCCGTCGGATAAATCATAACGTGACAAGGAAACGTCACGAGAAAGAGGAATCAATTATGTTTGGGAAAAAAGTAAAAACAGAAAACAGTCTTTATGGAATCATCGGTCTGGGACGGTTCGGTTTTGCGCTGGCACAGACCCTTGCAGAGTCGGGAAAAGAGTTGATTCTCATTGATGAGAATGAAACAAAAATTAATGCAGCGACTTCCCTGACAGAACATGCCTATATTGTACACGAGCTTTCCAAAGACAATCTGCGAAAAGTTGGCATTGACAATTGCGATGTGGTTGTCGTTGCAATCGGGGAACGCATTGACACCTGTATTCTGGCGACACTGAATGTCATTCAGCTTGGCGTTAAGCGGGTCATTGCCAAAGCGACCAGTGCGGAACAGGGCTGCGTGTTGGAGCTGCTGGGGGCAGAAGTCGTCTATCCAGAACGGGATATGGCAATTCGTCTTGCGAACCGTCTGCTTGCACCGGGCTTTCTGGATTTTATCACATTGAGCGAAGAAGTTGACCTGATGGAACTGAGTGTGACACAACGCATTGCAGAGAAAACCGTTCAGGATATCAATCCAAGAAAGATGTTCGGCATTAACTTAATTGCAGTCAAACACAACGGCAATCTGGATATTGAAATCAAACCAGATACCATTCTGCATCGAGGCGATACCATCTGTGTCATTGGTACAAGAGAAAACATCCGCAAATTCGAACGCTACCTGAACGAATAACTGTCATCATCTGAAACAAACATTTTTAAGAAAGGATTATTTACATCATGAGCATCTGCATTTTGTTTCCAATCATTTGTAACCTGTTGCTGGCACTTCTGACATTCCTTTTTCCAATTGCGACAGACAAACGACAAACCTATCGAAAATTATCCATCCTGACAGTATCAGAAATTGGCGGCTTCCTCATTCTGTATTGCATCGCTCGCTTCTTGCAGGGTGCGGACAGCAAGCCGTTTGCGACACTGCCAATCCTGATTACAACGCTTCTGGTCAGCGTTGGCTTTTCGTTTTCTGAACGAAAAGAAACAAACAAATGGCGTGCTTTTCTGCGCCGATGCGCTGGCATCGCCGGCTGCACCTTTTTTCTGGAGGTCTGCCTGTTTCATATCACTTGCTTTTCAACCAGCCACGAAACACAGTCGCTCCATCTGCAGTCCATACAGAGCAGCGATGCCGCCGTTGTAGCAGCAGACGGCATTACCATCACAGAAGACTGCACGCTGACGTTCCCCGATTCTTACGAAGCCATGCGCTGCTTGCAGCTGGAGATGGCTGGGGAAGATACTTACTATCATGTCACGCTCTCTATCAAGGATGACAACCTTTCCAACAATTTTGAATCCGTTGCGAAAATACAGGGCACGAATGCCTATGATAAACTACAATTTTCAATGTTACCTTATCAGACGTTGCATGCACTGCAATTAAAATTTGAAGACGTCAATGCACCGATTCTTCTGAAAAGTGGCACACTCTCTACAACCATTCCCTTTGTATTTTCCACGGCACGCTTTTTCATTGTACTGATCATAGCGATTGCATTGACTGCCTGCAAACGATTTGCACTCTGGCAGATTCGCTATCGTGCGAATAGCTGGAAGCACAATCTTGCGGTACTGGTAACCCTGCTTGGTTGTCTTGCCTGCATTCCGGCTTTCCTTACGCCAGAACAGCATCTCACAACATTGGAGGAAACGGATGTTAACAACGTCTATGCTATGACATTAGATGCTTGGGTCAAGGGGCAGGTCAACATTGATTTGGAAGTCACACCGGAACTGCAAGCACTGGAAACGCCTTATGATGCCTCAAGCAGAGACGGCGTTTATTATCACTGGGACTATGCATATTATAATGGCAAGTATTATTGTTATTTCGGTTGTGCGCCGGTTGCTCTGCTGTATTATCCGTTTTACCTGCTGACCGGAAAAGTCTTGCCGTTGAACATTGCTTACTGCATTCTGACAGCTGCTGTCATAATCATGATGTTCGGATTTGTCCTGACACTGGTGCGACGTTACTGCAAACGACCACCATTGATTGTACTCCTACTGGGGCTGGCATCTGCTGCAATCGGCTGCGGTGTTTTTCTGGGTCTGAATTATTGCGACCGCTATTATCTCTGTGTCCTGAGTGGTATGATGGGATTGTTGCTCTCTCTTTGGACTGGCTTTGCAGCAGTCTCCATGAAACGTCGCTGGAAACGATTTGTGCTGTTAGCAATCAGCGGCATTGGCTTGGTTATCACCGCTGCTTCTCGTCCGAATATGTTGTTGTATGCGCTGTTGCTTGTACCGATTTTCCTACAGTTACTCTTCCGAAAAGACCTGAAGCTCTGGGAGCGGTTGACCAGTGCTGGTTGTTTCCTTGTGCCACTTGCCATTGGAATGTCAGTGGTGATGTGGTACAACAACGCACGTTTTGACAGTCCGTTCCAGTTCGGCGCAGTTTATCAGATGACAGTTGACAATGCTTCTGCTAACACTATTTCTCTTTCCCGTCTCCCAGCTGCTTTGGGGACTTATTTCGGGAAACTACTGGATACCATGAACGATTTCCCATTCTTACAAGTTGGCTATTCTGCGCTGCCAAACCGCATGATGTATACTTATATGGAAGGTTCTTTTGGTATGTTTGCACTGCCCTCTATATTGTTGGGCTGTCTCGCCATTCCGGTTCTTTTCCGTTACTGGAAGCGCAAACACAATGCGCTCATCCGCCGCAGCACCATCCTGCTTGCGATGGTACTCTGCACGGTGGTGGCATGGATTGATTTCTGTATGGCTGGTATCTCTCCACGCTATCTGCTGGATTCTCTGGTCATTCTGAGCCCATTGACAACCATTCTTTTGTTACAGGTGCCTGCCGTCCTGCGTCGCTATCACGAGACACTGGCGATTGTCAGCCAGAAAATCATTGCACTTGCAATGGTCGGAACCATTTTTGTATATGCTTGTATCGTCATCAACTCCGGAGATGGTGTTAGTTTGTATCAAGCACATCCGGCTCTTTGGAATCAATTGAAAGAAATCTTTGTTTTCTGGAGATAACAATTCCCCAAAAAAAGAAACGGCTGACAACAAATTTTCGTTGTCAGCCGTTTTTCGTTTCATCTGCATTTCTGCGTTTGTTTTAGTCTTTCTTTTCTTCGTGATATTCTTTTTCCGTGTTGACAGACCAGATGTTCTCCTTGGTCTTCTTACCAGAAAGAATATTATCGACCGTTTCAAAAGAAGTCGCCATCGAGTGATCCATGTTGTTATAGCGGTGCTGTCCATTTCTACCAACACAGTACAGATTTTCAAACTGGTTCAGATATGCAATCAGCTCATCAATCTGGGCGTATGTATCGAAATATGCCGGATAAGCTTTCTTGATCTTCTCACGATGAGAATCCTTCACATCTGCTGCGGAGTTAATGACACCCATAGAAACCAATTCCTTGACTGCCATGTCAATACATGCCTGATCGGTCATATTCCAGAAGCTGTCACCCTCAGCACAGAAGTATTCCAGACCAATCCAGACGGTGTGTTCCGGATCTTCCACCATGTACGGAGACCAGTTGTTGAAAACCTGAATACGACCCAGCTTCACGCCAACGTCCTGCACATAAATCCAGCAGTCTGGTACAATATTGCCCAGTGTTGGAATCTTTGTCTCATTTTTCAGATTCAGCTTATCAACCAACAGACCAACGGTGACAAAGTCACGATACGGCAAGCCATTGGCAATTGCAGCAATCTTTTCTGGTACAGCATTCATGCCGGCAACCAAATCCTTCAACGGCATGGAGGAAATGAAAAGATCTCCCTCAATGGTCTGTTCCTTGCCATCCTGTACGTATGTCAAAGACTGCACCTTGCCAGCACCATCCGTATGAATACCGGTAACTTTGCTGTTCATCTGAATCGTACCGCCCAGCTTTTTAATTTCTGCGGCAGTCGTTTCCCAGAGCTGTCCTGGACCGTATTTCGGGTAGTAGAACTCTTCAATCAAAGATGTTTCTACCTTGCGGTTTTTCTGATTCGGAGAAAGTTTCGAGAACATATCTTTGATGACAGCCGTAATGGACAAGCCCTTGACACGCTGCGAACCCCAGTCAGCAGAGATTTCTCTCGGATGACGACCCCAGAGCTTTTCGGTGTAACCCTCAAAGAACATGGAGTACAGCTTTTTCCCGAACCGATTGATGTAGAAATTCTCCAGAGATGTTTCCTCTTTTTTTGCCACTGTCCCCTTGAGATAGCTACATCCTGCTGCGACTGTCGTCGCAAAGCCCATGTTTTTCAACGTATCCCACTTCAGGGAAACCGGATAATCAAAAAATTTATGCTGATAATAGATTCTGGAAACCCGATTCCGCACCAGCATAACACGATCCGTCTTTTCCGGATCCGGACCACCCTTTGACAGTTCTTTTTCCCGATGCAACTTGATATCATCAAAAGACGGCTTGCCCTGTCGTGGCATCATCTTCTGCCACCAATCCATAACCTGCTGATCTTTTGAGAAGAACCGGTGTCCACCGATATCCATCCGGTTATTCTTATACTTGACCGTTTTTGAAATGCCACCAATGGCATTGCTTTCTTCTAAAATTGTGATCGCATACGATTCCGGCGCACGCTGTAGCAGCTCATACGCTGCTGTCAGTCCGGCTGGACCTGCACCGATAATTACAACTTTTTTCATCGAAATGATTCCTTTCTGAAAAAATTTTTCTTCACGTTGTCTTACACGTGTATTTCTATTATATCACATTTTCATACTTTTTGTCAAGATACACAAAAAAATACGACTGCAAGTGTGAAAAAAACTTGCAATCGTATTTTACAAACGATACGCTTACTTTTTCTTTGCTATAGCTGCCTTTGTGACTGCTACGATATTGGAAGCGCAAAGTCCAAATTCTTTCAACAGGTCAACCGCAGGACCAGAATGACCATATTCGTCATTGACACCAATCCGTACAACCGGCACCGGAGATGCTTCGCAGACTGCTTCTGTAACCGCAGAACCCAGACCACCAATGATGCTGTGCTCTTCTACCGTAACCAGCAGACCCGTTTCCGCAGCAGCTTTCTGAATCAATTCTGTATCCAGTGGCTTGATGGTGTGAATGTTCAGGACTCTTGCAGAAATGCCCTCTGCTGCCAGCTGCTCTGCTGCCTGCAATGCTTCTGATACCATCAGACCAGTTGCCACTAAGGTAACATCGTTGCCCTCTCTGAGCGTAATGCCCTTGCCGATGGTGAACTGATATGTTTCCGGATCGTTGAAAATCGGTGCTGCCAGTCTGCCGAATCGCAGATAAACAGGACCTTCCATCTGAATGGCTGCTTCTACAGCGGCTTTTGCTTCGACATCGTCTGCCGGATTCAGAATGGTCATGCCCGGAATGGTACGCATCAGCGCAATATCTTCGTTGCACTGGTGGGTTGCGCCGTCTTCTCCGACAGAAATTCCGGCATGGGTTGCACCAATTTTTACGTTCAGATGCGGATAACCAATGGAGTTCCGTACAATTTCATAAGCTCTGCCAGCTGCGAACATTGCAAATGTGCTGGCAAACGGAATCTTTCCAGCTGTTGCAAGCCCTGCTGCAACGCCCATCATATTGGCTTCTGCGATACCGCAGTCAAAGAACCGTTCCGGATATGCCTTCTTGAAGATGCCCGTTTTGGTTGCAGCTGCCAGATCGGCATCCAGTACCACAAGATTTTCATACTTTTCTGCAAGATCCCGCAGTGCTTCGCCGTAGCTTTCACGGGTTGCTTTCTTTTTTACTTCACCAGCCATATTTAACCCTCCAGTTCCTGCAACTGTGCCTGTAATTCAGCCATTGCCTGTTCATACTCTGCCTGATTCGGTGCCTTGCCGTGCCAGCCGACCTGATTTTCCATAAAGGAAACGCCCTTGCCCTTGACACTCTTTTGAATGATGGCAACCGGCTGTCCGCTGATCTGTTCTGCTTCCTGGAATGCAGCGTCAATCGAATCAAAATCATGTGCATCCATAGTGATAACATGCCA
>CAYNPC010000030.1:0-15423 GCA_964399025.1 uncultured Ruminococcus sp.
GTGATGCATGAAGAACATGTCTGCCCTTTGCACCAAAGCAATCTGCAAGATCTTCAATAAAGTACTGCAAATAAGAAGAACAAAGTCCGGTGTTGCCATCGCTACCGGTTTCTTCTTTGTCTGTCAGAATCACAACTGCTGTATGGGTCGGATTCGGATGATCCAACAAAGCACGCAGTGCCGGATAAGCGCAGACACGGTCATCATGCCCATAGCCACCGATCATACTCCGGTCAAATCCCAATTCCTTAACAGGATAAGCCGGAACTGCTTCCAGCTCCGCAGAGATAAAGTCTGCTTCTGTCATGCCGTATTTCTCATAGAGAATGTGCAGCAGATTCAGCTTAACGGATTCGCTCTCTTCTTCCTGCTTGAATGGCAGAGAACCAATCAGGATGTTCAGTTCCTCTCCACGAATCAAACCGGCTGCCGGCCGTTTCATTTGCGCATCTGCCAGATGCGGCAGCAAATCTGTTACGCAGAAAACAGGATCATTGGCATCTTCTCCGATATTAACGGTGATTTTGCTACCGTCCGCCTTGACAACGACACCATGCAGAGAAAGCGGAATGGCAGTCCACTGATATTTCTTGATTCCGCCATAATAATGCGTTTTGAACAGACCCAGCTCGCTATCTTCATAAATCGGATTCTGCTTCAGATCCAGACGAGGTGAGTCAATATGCGCCGCACAAAGGCGTACCCCCTCTGTCACCGGTGCCGTCCCAATGACTGCCGCAATGATGGCTTTTCCACGGTTGTTCTGGTAAATCTTATCGCCAGCTTGCAACTTCATGCCAGCAGTGAACGGTACAAACCCATTGGCTTTCAACTGCGCTTCTGCTTCTGCACACGCTTCCCGTTCTGTTTTTGCCTGCTGCAAGAATGTCATATAATCCTTGCTGAACGCTTCACATGCGGTTTTTTCTGCTTCCGTCATGCGCAATGCGCCATGCTTCTTCTTTGCAAACAGGGTTTCTTTCCACTGTTTGCTTTCTGTTTTCTTTTCTTCTTCCATCGTCAATTACCTCCTATCCAGATTGATGCGATGATGGCACTGCTTTTATTATAGCACGTTCTTCGAAAAAAAGCAACTCAATAACGTGTCGTATAATAGCCTTTCACCTTTTCGATGACTTCCTTCGAAACCGTCTCCAGATTTTGCAAATCATGATTGTTCTTGATGATAAAATCAGCATGTTCCAGAAAAAATGTTTCCGGCAACTGCGACTGCATTCTCGCCAGTGCAGCCGATTCCGAAATGGCATCTCGCTGCATAATCCGTGCTTTCCGCACTTCTTCTCTGGCAACCACCGCAATAATCAGCTCACAGAAATCATCTGCCCGACTTTCAAACAACGTCGGCGCATCCAATAAAATCAATTTTTCCCCCATACGGGAATGATAATGAATCTGCCGCAGAATCTCCCCCATGATATAAGGATACATAATGGAATTCATAAGCTCCAGATTTTTCTTGCTGCTGAATGCCAGCTTTGCCAGCTCCGGACGGTTCAGTTCGCCAGTCGGCAATAAAATGCGTGCTTCAAAACAGTCTGTCAGTTCCGTCAGGCAACGGCTGCCTTTATGAACCACTGTCCTTGCAATTTTATCTGCATCAATCATACAGAAGCCATTTTCAGAAAAAATTCTGGAGACGGTACTCTTTCCTGCGCCGGTTTGTCCGGTCAATCCTACGACCATGACACCATGCAGACTGTTCATACCTGAATCACCTCAAATCCTGCGGCTCTGATTAACCGGTTATATACCGCCAATCCAATGCCACTTCGTTCCGGTGCACGCACATAAACCGTCTCTGCGCCTTTCTCATCACAACGACGCAGACAATCAAACAACTGCTGCGCCTGCTCTGCACTGTTTTTCCCATACGTCATACAGGGAATGGTAATTTCTTTCTCCTCCCCGTCAAACACCAGCGCATAACAATTCGGCGCAGAATGCTGCGCAACGTAAGCACAATACGCCTCGTAACTTCCCTCCAGCAAAATCACATTAGCAAGCGGTGAATAATGCTGATATTTCATCCCCGGAGAACGCACCGTCTGTCCGGCTTGCAATTCATGCAGAATGGCATCATCCAGAATCACAGTTTCTGCAACCTGCTCCAGATCGGCTTTCGTCACGTAACCCGGTCTTAAAATACGAACCGTCGTAGCTGATTCCAGACAGATTACCGTAGATTCTACCCCCACCTGACAGACACCGCCATCAATGATCGCAGCAATCCGTCCATCCAGATCATGCAGCATATGCGCTGCACTGGTTGGGCTGGGGTAGCCGGAACGATTGCCGGATGGTGCTGCAATGGCAGTACCGGACAATTCGATCAATTTTCTTGCAATGGGATGAGAAGGCATCCGGATGCCGACAGTATCCAGTCCACCGGAAGTCACCATCGGAACGCAAGGCTGTTTTGGCAAAATCATGGTCAAAGGTCCCGGCCAGAAGCGTTCTGCCAGCTGATACGCCAAAGGCGGGACTTCTTTCACCAGACCGGACAGCTGCGCCATCTCGGAAATATGTACAATCAACGGATTGTCTGCCGGTCTGCCCTTTGCGGCGAAAACCTTTCTGACCGCATCCGGATTGCAGGCATCTGCTGCCAATCCGTAGACTGTTTCTGTCGGCATACCGACAACTTCTCCCTGTTGAATCCATGCAGCAGCTCGTTGCAGATCTTCTTCTGTATCTGATAACATCACTGTTTTCATCTTGCTCACTCCATCTCACTTTGTTGACTGGATAACTTCTCCAGTTCGTCCGACGTTGCCAGTGCGTTGAACACTTCCTCCAGATTTCCATTCATCAGATCTTCCAGTCGGTACAACGTCAATCCAATCCGGTGGTCGGTCATACGACCCTGCGGAAAATTATAAGTCCGGATGCGTTCGGAACGGTCTCCCGTTCCAACCTGCAATTTTCGTTCAGAAGCAATCTTTTCATTCTGTTCCCGTTGCATCGCTTCATAAAGACGAGAACGGAGAATCTTCATGGCTCTTTCCTTGTTTTTAAATTGGCTGCGTTCGTCCTGACATTCCACCACGAGTCCAGTTGGAAGGTGCGTAATGCGGACAGCTGATTCTGTCTTGTTGATATGCTGTCCACCTGCACCGCTGGCACGGAAAACATCAATCCGCAAATCTGTCGGATTGATATGCAGCTGCACTTCATCCGCTTCCACCAATACCGCAACCGTCACGGTAGAAGTGTGAATTCTGCCCTGCGATTCTGTCTCCGGTACACGCTGGACACGGTGCACACCGCTTTCATATTTCAGCTTAGAGTAGGCACCTTCCCCGATGATGGCAAAGCTAATTTCTTTCATGCCACCCAACTCTGTCGGATTCTGGTTCAGAATTTCCTGCTTCCAGCCCTTGGATTCTGCATACATGGTATACATCCGGTAAAGGCTATTGGCAAACAGGGCGGCTTCTTCTCCACCAGCACCGCCTCGGATTTCAATAATGACATTTTTGTCATCGTTCGGATCTTTTGGCAGGAGCAATCGTTTCAGTTCCTGCTCCAGCTTGGTGCAGGATTCTTTTGCCGTTAAGAGTTCCTCCTGCGCCAATGCTTTCAGTTCGGCATCTGTTTCTGCTTCCTGTAGCAATTCTTCTGCTTCTTTTTTCTGCTGTAACGCTTTGCTGTATGCGTGATACGCTTCCATGATTGGTGTCATATGCTTGTATTCCCGCATTTTTTCTGCATAGACCTGATTATCTGCAATTACTGCCGGATCGGACAACGATTCTGCAAGCAGATGATATTTCTGCTCCATATCATGCAGTTTTTCTAACATAATTTGTTTGTCTCCTTCTATTTTCTGTTTTAGGATTCTTCCACATTGACAGGTTTCGTTTCCCGTATTACCTGTCGGATTCGCCGTTCAATCTTGTTGCGAGGCACCATAAATTCTCTTCCACAAGTGGTGCAGCGCAGCTTGAAATCCATCCCCGAACGAATGACATAAAACGTATTGCCACCACAAGGATGCGGCTTTCGCATCAACAAAATATCAGCCGGTCGGACATCCATTCTCATCCCTCCTGCGTGTTGTATAGCGTGTTTGATAAGTACTCTTTATTATACCCGATTTTTTTGTACATGGCAACAATTTCGATGAATATTTTTTTTCTGTTTGTAGAAAAATAAGAAACAGAAACCGACGCCTATTTTTCACGGAAAGGATGTTTTCTGAGATGAATCATCGTATGTATGCCACGTTTTCCTCTACGGATCAGGCGGAATATGTTGCCGCTTATTTGCAGCAACATATTCCACACATTGCACAAGTTGCCATCCGTCCCCGTCATCCGGACAGTCTGCAATGGCAGAACACGCAACCGGTTCAGTTTTCCGTTTATACAACAGCTGCGCTTTCACCGCACAACATCACAGGGGTGATTGAACATCCCATCACGGAAGCGGATTTGCCAGAACCAGAACGAGATCAAAGTGCGGTTCTGCAACTTCTGTACCGCACGTCCGCACAGCAAGCCGTCCAAAATATTGTCATTGCGTTGGGCGGCACGCAGATAAAAACATGGGATGCATGAGAAAGCAGCGGATTCTTTCAGCTTGTCAGAATCCGCTGCTCTTTTCTATTCTGTATCAAAACGTGCATAAACGCTGACAGCAGCTCATAGACTGTAAAAAAACAAATCACATGAAACGATACCAAAGACATCGGGAGGTCAAAATGACAACATACTTACCAGAAGGCATGTTATTGCACACACCGGAAAATACAGCGATGCTGCAAAGCGACAGGACATTACAAGAAGCCATGCGTACCGGAAAGATTCTGGAAGCGAGAGCGACCGTCTGTGACAATGCCCACAATCTCATTGTAGAGCTGCCCTGTATGCGTGGCATCATCCCACGAGAGGAAGGCGCAATCGGCATTGCAGAAGGCACAACGAGAGACATTGCATTGATTGCAAAAGCCGGAAAACCGGTTTGTTTTCTGGTGCAGCGCATTATTACCGCAGAAGACGGCACGCAAACTGCGATCCTGTCCCGAAAACAAGCACAACTGCAATGCTGGGCACAATATCTTTCCCACTTACGTGCTGGCAATATCATTCCTGCTTGTGTCACACACATGGAGAAATTCGGCTGCTTTGTCGATATCGGCTGCGGCGTTCCATCCATGATCCCCATTGATCTGATTTCTGTCTCCAGAATCTCACATCCTTCCGACCGGTTTACAGTCGGGCAATCTATACAAGCCATTGTAACCAATGTCACAGCCGACCGCATTTTCTTATCGCATAAGGAATTGCTTGGCACATGGCAGGAAAACGCCGACTTGTTTGCAGTTGGAGAAACCGTCTCCGGTCTGGTTCGCTCTGTGGAATCCTATGGCATTTTTGTAGAACTGACCCCAAACCTCGCCGGTTTGGCAGAGCCAAAAGAAAATGTCACTGTTGGTGAACGAGCCAGTGTCTATCTGAAAGCATTGATTCCGGAAAAAATGAAAGTCAAATTGATTCTGGTAGATGCTTTTGCCAACACCGAACCAATCCAATCTATTTCGTATTTTGTGCATACAGCGCATATGGATCACTGGCAGTATTCCCCTGCCAACGCCATCAAACGAATCGAAACACACTTTGCAGATTAAGCGTTATTACAAGTGAATGCTGTCCTGTTCCAGAAAGGCACTGGAAAGATACAGCGAACCGCTGACGGCAACACAGCCATCTGCCTCTGCCATCATACACGCTGCTTCCATCGCTACCTGATGTGGCATACAGAACGTGTTCACTTTCGTCGGGAAGCAGGCAGCTAATGTTTTCGCCGGCACTGCCTGCGGTGAAAAATCATCTACGCAAATCACAACATCCATAACTTTTGACAGGATTTCTGTCACAGCGTGATAATCCTTTCCCTGCACCATGCCAAGAATCCCGACGACAGGACGCTTCTCAGTTTTTCGAAGCACCGCTGCAAATGCAGCCGCACCAGACGGATTATGTCCACCATCCACCAGAACCAGCGGCGATTTCTGTAAAATTTGTATCCGTGCCGGTAACTGTACCGTTGCCAGTGCACGAGAAATCACGTCATCCGGAAAAGAAAAGCCCTGCGCACGCAACAGATGCAGGACAGAAATCGCTGTAACTGCATTGTAAATCTGATGTTGTCCCGTCATATGCAGCGTATAGGATACGCCTTGATAGCAGAATTGCATGGTTGTCAGCGTTTCTTTTTTCACTTCGCATGATTGCAAATCCGGTATGGTCACAGCGGTATGATTTCGTGCCGCTGTTTTTTTTATGATTGCCTGTACTTCTTCCGGATTGTCCGGTGACAGCACAACCGGTCTGCTTTCTTTGATGATGCCCGCTTTTTGTGTTGCAATTTTCGGCAGCGTATCCCCCAAAATTGCCATATGGTCAAAAGAAATGGATGTGATGACACTCACCAACGGTGCAGTAATTACATTTGTCGCATCCAACAGACCACCCAAGCCTGTCTCCAGAAATACAATGTCACATTGTTGCTCGACAAAATAGAGCAGTGCAATGGCAAATGTAATTTCAAACTGCGAACAAGCCTGCGATGCATGACAAGCAATTACCTGCTCACAGAGGGCACAGAGACGTTCGTCGGCAATATCTGTACCATTCACCTGAATCCGATCCTGATAATGCCGGACAAATGGGGATGTAAATTGTCCTGTCCGGAATCCAGCTGCTATTGATGCCGCTGCGCAATACGCTACAACAGAACCTTTCCCATTGGTGCCAGCAACGTGTACAAACCGCAAACGTTCCTGCGGATTTCCCAATGCTTCTAATAATGCCTGTATCCGTGACAAATCGCTGACAGGCTTTCCACTCTTGCTGAATTGCTGAATATAAGCAATCGTCTCCGAAATGGTCATATTCTGCACTCCTCTCAAAAAGAACCATTCGCAGCAAGAATCCCTGCTGCGAATGAATTTCTCTATTTTATTTTACAGACAACTTACTGCATACCAGCGATGGACTGCAAAATCTTTTCCATTTTTTCGGTTGCCTTTGCGAGCTTTGCACGCTCCGCAGCGACCAGCTGTTCCGGTGCTTTGGCGAGGAAGCCAGCATTATTCAACTTCTTTTGCAGGAAGTCAATGTCCTTCTGTGCTTTCTCCTGCTCTTTCCGCAGACGAGCAAGTTCTTTCTCTTTGTCAACCAGCTCTGCCATTGGCATAAAGATTCTGGCACTGTCTGTTACTGCTGTTGCAGCATCTGGCAGATCAAAGGATGCACCAACTTCTACTGACGAAGCAGATGCCAGCTTTTCAAAAAATACAGCAGTCTGTGTAAACAGTTCTGCATCCTGCGTTTCAATGTATACGCTTGCCTTTCTGGACGGCGGTACATTCATTGCAGTTCTGCAATTCCGAGTGGCACGGATGGCATCAATGACCTTCTCAAACTGTTCTGCCTCTTCGTAGACGTGCGATTCCTCATAAACTGGATAGGACTCCAGCATAATCATGGATTCTTCGTCTGTGAGAACCTGCCAGATTTCTTCTGTGATGTACGGCATAAACGGATGCAGCAGCTTCAACATACCACGCATAACCCAGACAAGCACTGCCTGTGCCTGTTCCATCGTTTCGCCACCTGCCTGAATTCTCGGCTTGGTCAACTCAATATACCAGTCGCAATAAACATCCCAGATAAAATCGTACAGCTTGGAGCAAGCAACGCCAATTTCAAACTTGTTGAGGTTTTCATTGACTTCCTTTGCCAGTGTGTTGAACCGGTCTACAATCCACTTATCTTCGATATTCAGATGTGCCGGCAAGCCCGTGAACTGGAAGTCATCCGGCAGATTCATCATGATAAATCGGGATGCATTCCAAAGCTTATTTGCAAAGTTTCTGGCTGCCTTTACCTTGTCATCGCTATAACGCATATCATTGCCCGGTGCATTCCCAGTTGCCAGCATGAAGCGCAACGCATCTGCGCCGTATTCATCAATGACCTGCAATGGGTCAATGCCGTTGCCCAGAGATTTTGACATCTTTCTTCCCTGTTCATCCCGAACCAGACCGTGAATCAGGACAGTATCAAACGGCACTTCTTCCATACACTTCAGACCAGAGAACATCATCCGGACAACCCAGAAGAAGATAATATCATAGCCTGTGACCAGCGTATTGGTCGGATAGAAATACTTCAACTCTTCTGTCTGATTCGGCCAACCCAGTGTAGAGAACGGCCACAGTGCAGAACTGAACCAAGTATCCAATGTATCCGGATCCTGCCGCATCGGCTTTCCACACTTCGGGCAGATTGCTGTATTTTCCTTGGTTACGACCATTTCACCGCAATCATCGCAGTAGAACGCCGGAATCCGGTGTCCCCACCAGAGCTGACGGGAAATGCACCAGTCCTTGATGTTTTCCAACCAGTGGAAATAAATCTTGTCAAACCGTTCCGGTACGAACTTGGTTTTCCCGCTCTTTACAGCATCAATTGCCGGCTGTGCCAGCGGCTTCATCTTTACAAACCACTGCTTGGAAACTCTCGGCTCTACGGTCGTACCGCAGCGATAGCATGTGCCAACGTTATGGTTGTAATCTTCAATCTTTACCAGTGCACCTTCTGCTTCCAGATCGGCAACAATTGCTTTTCTGGCTTCATAACGATCCATACCGGCATACTTCGGATAATCCTCTGTAATCTTTGCATCTTCCGTCATCACGTTGATAACCGGCAGATTGTGCCGCAGACCAACCTCAAAGTCATTCGGGTCATGCGCCGGTGTAATCTTTACCACGCCGGTTCCGAAATCCATTTCTACATAGTCGTCTGCAACAATCGGAATTTCACGATGTACCAGCGGCAGAATCAGTGTCTTGCCAATCAGGTGCTGATACCGTTCATCATTCGGGTTGACCGCAACGGCGGTATCGCCGAACAAGGTTTCCGGACGGGTAGTTGCCAGTTCCAGATAGCCACTGCCATCCTTGAGCGGATAACGCAGATGCCAGAAATGACCTGCCTGATCTTCATATTCTACTTCTGCATCCGAAATGGAAGTCAAGCATTTTGGGCACCAGTTGATAATCCGCTCACCACGATAAATCAGACCTTCTTCATAGTACCGCAGGAACACTTCCTTGACTGCCTGATTGCAGCCCTCATCCATAGTAAAGCGTTCTCTTTCCCAGTCACAGGAAGAACCAAGCTTTTTCAGCTGTTCTACAATTCTGCCACCATACTGCTTTTTCCAGTCCCATGCACGTTTCAGAAAGCCGTCTCTTCCCAGATCTTCCTTGGTGATGCCCTCTTTCCGCATCGCTTCCACAATTTTTGCTTCTGTTGCGATAGAAGCGTGATCCGTACCCGGCAGCCATAACGCACTATAGCCAGACATTCTCTTCCAACGAATCAGGACATCCTGCAAGGTTTCATCCAATGCATGTCCCATATGCAGTTGCCCTGTGATGTTTGGCGGTGGAATCACAATGGTATACGGTTCTTTTTTCGAATCGACTTCCGCATGGAAGCAGCCTTTTTCCATCCACTGTGCATAAATGCGGTCTTCAAAGTCTTTCGGCTGATAAGACTTTGCCAGTTCTTTTCTCATAGTCTGATAACTCCTTTTTATTTGATGAAGCGGAAAACACAAGCACGCCAGCCCTGTCGTCAATCGGCATAATGACTCAGGAATTGCTGTGTACGTTCTTTTTTCGGATGTAGGAAAATTGCATCCGGTGTTCCCTCTTCGATAATGACACCATCTGCCATAAAGACCACACGGTCAGAAACTGCCTTTGCAAAACGCATTTCGTGTGTGACAATTACCATAGTCATATGGTCTTCTGCCAACAGGCGGATGACTTCCAGAATTTCTCCTGTCAATTCCGGATCCAATGCCGAAGTCGGTTCATCAAAGAACAGAATCGACGGTGACATTGCCAACGCCCGTACAATGGCGACACGCTGCTGCTGCCCACCGGACAGCTCACAAGGATAGGCGTTTGCCTTTCCCTCCAGTCCCACTTTTTTCAGCAGACGAACCGCAGTTTCTGTTGCTTCCTGCTTGGAACGTTTCAGCAGAATGCGCTGCGGTTCTACGATATTTTTCATAACAGAATAATGCGGAAACAGGTTGAAGTTCTGGAAGACCAGACCAAAATACGTCTGAATCTTCCGGAACTGTTTTTTCGGTGCGTAGACCACCTTACCATTTTCCGTTGCCGTCACTGCGGTTTCTCCCATATAGGAAATTGTACCGCTGGTGAGCGTTTCCAGAAATGTTGCACAGCGCAACAGGGTGGATTTTCCCGAACCGGACGGCCCGATAATCGACACAACCTCCCCCTTCTTAACAGAAAGGGAAATATCTTGCAGCACCTGTACGGTACCAAATTGCTTTTTCAGATTGGAAATCTTTAAGTATTCTTCCACCGTACTGCCCCCTTATATCTTGTAGTAATTCATTTTCTTTTCTATCAACGCCATCAGCCCAGCCACAAGCAAGTTGAATACATAATAGAAAATGGCAGCCGCAAGATACGGCAGCATAGAAGTCTGTGCTGCTGCAATCTGCTTAACTTCTGTAAACAGTTCTGTATAGGCAATGGCAAACGCCAGAGAAGTATCCTTTACCAGCGTAATTGTCTCATTGGTAACTGCCGGTAAAATCCGCTTGACAACCTGCGGCAGAATAATCCGCAGAAACATCTGCATCCGGCTGTAGCCCAATATTCTGGAGGCTTCATACTGCCCGACCGGAATGGATTGAATACCGCTCCGGAAAATCTCCGCAAAATACGCCGCATAATTCAGCGCAAATGCAATGATAACCGCATAGAAGCGATAGGATGTACTCAGCGGAATCTGAAAGATAAAGTAGGGTCCGAAATAGACCACCAGCAATTGCAGCATCAGTGGCGTACCACGTAATACGGAAATATAAATTCTGGCAATCCATTGTATCGGTTTCCAGCGGTGCATCCGCATTGCACAGATCAATGTTCCCAACGGAATTGCAAATACCAGTGTCAACAGAAAAATAGCAAGCGTCCGCAGCATACTGTCGCCCAATTGCGAAATAATTTCAATCAATGACATACCGACAATCCTCACTTAATTTCCCATCGTGACGCTGTCCTGCAAGCCCCAATTTTCTGCAATGGTCATAAATGTACCGTCTTCCGCCATTTCGTTCAGCGTTTCCTGTACCTGATCCCGCAGGGTTTCATTGCCCTTCTTAAATCCAACCGCATACTGTTCAGCGGCAAGCGGTTCATCCAGAATCACAAAATCACCGTCACGGGATTCCAACTGATACTGTGCTACGCCGATATCCATCGCAATCGCATCAACTGCACCAGATTCCAGATTCAAGAAGGCTGTATTGTATTCGCCAACTACCAGCAATTCCTGGAAGGAAGCTTTCAGATCAGCGTGTTCGTCTTCGTTCAAAGCGGCTTCCGCAGAAGAATCGGTCTGCACTGCCACAGTTTTTCCAGCCAAATCATCAAAAGTCGTAATACCACTGTCGCTCTTGACAACAAATACCTGACTGTTGTCTACATACGGCTCTGTCCAAGTGTAATCGTCTTCTCTGCCGTTCATGGTGAATCCATTCCAGATACAACTAATTGTCCCAGCATTCAATTCCATATCCTTGGAATCCCAGTCAATCGGCATCTTCACCAGTTCCCAACCATTCCGGCTACATACTTCTGCGGCAAGATCCAAGTCAAATCCGACATATTCACCAGAATCATCCTGATATCCATACGGCGGAAATGCAGCATCAAATCCCACTACAAACTGTGTGGTATCACTGCTGTTACTGCTGCTGCTTTCGCTGCCGCATCCTCCCAATGTGCCCAGCATTGCCGCTGCAACTGCCAGCGCAACAAGACGCTTTTTCATACGCTCTCCTTTCTTTAATCCTGCATGGCTTTCTGAATCGCAGCCAGCAAATCATCATATTCTTCATATGCCGGCAGTTCCGGATAATCCTTTTTGATTTGTTCTGTACTCCGGAACAGGAAACCGGCTTTACTTGCCTGAATCATCGCAAGGTCGTTGTGGCTGTCCCCACTGGCAATCGTCTCATAACCAATCGACTGCAACGCCTTTACTGTTGTGAGCTTGGAATTTTCCACACGCATCTTGAATCCCGTAATCTCGCCGTTGTCTGCAACCTCCAGAGAATTGCAGAAAATGGTTGGCATCCCCAGCTTTTCCATCAATGGGCCTGCAAACTGCACGAAAGTATCGCTGATGATGATAACCTGAGAGATGGAACGCAGCTTGTCCAGAAATTCCTTTGCGCCCGGCAGCGGATCAATCTTGGCGATTGTCTCCTGAATTTCTTTCAGTCCCAGACCGTGTTCTTTCAACACGCCAATTCTCCAATTCATGAGCTTGTCGTAATCCGGCTCATCTCTTGTTGTCCGTTTCAGTTCCGGAATTCCGCTCTCCTCTGCAAATGCAATCCAGATTTCAGGTACCAATACCCCTTCTAAATCCAAACAGGTAATATACATTTCCCTATGCTCCTCTTTATACTATAGATTTTCGACACGTTACCACATCAGCGCACAAAAGCGCAGATGTCTGTCCTGTGCTTTTTCTATTTTACTGCATTTTGGTGAATAAGTCAATCCTTTTCGCAGGAATTATCAGGGCTTCCTGCCGCAGAATGTGACAAAACGCAGGGGTTTCTCCGTTAGTTTACGCTTTTTTTACAAATAAAATGAAATTGTCACATTTTCGCATGTTATAATTTTTGTAATTGCGTTTAAAATTCTTTTAACAAGCTGGAAAAGGAGATATTTTTTATGAATCAGGATGCAACTACAAACAAACGTTCTGATGAAGATGATCTCGCCAAAACGAGAGTTTTTCATATTCATCGGGAAGCATTGGAATCCCCACCGCAGGAAGATTTTACTTCAGGATCGGCTGACGATACACAACAGGAAACGCAAGAACCGATCGCAGATCTGACAGAAGATTCCGTAGAAGATCCGGCAGTGGAAACCGAAGCAGAAGTTGAAACAATCGAAACGGATCCGGTAGACGAGGAAGCGGAAGAAGAGGAAGAAATTGAAGAAGACATTCTCTCTCAAGAACCCATTCCGGAAGATGTCAGTCTGCGCCCGTTTCTTGCTAAGCTATGGAAACGCATCAAAAAGGCTTTGCCTGTTTTATTTTTACCGCTGGTGTTCCTTTATTCTGAAACCGTGCTGCGTTGTTTCAGCAGTAGCACGCCATTTCAAAACTACGCCTATCCGTTTTTCTTTAGCATTGCTGTTGGTCTGCTGATTTCCGGCATTCTGACACAACTGCCACCGAAAGCCAACAAAATTGCCACGATGGCGATTCTCTATCTCAATTCCCTGTTATTTACCGTGGAATGCATTGTAAAAAACAGCTTTCAGGTTTATATGGAGCTTGGCTCGATTCTGGCAGGCACAGACGGCGTTGTAAATGGATACAGCGATAGCGTTATTTCCTCTATTTTACACGGGATTCCGAAAATCCTGCTGTTCTTTGCGCCATCCGTTCTCTATACAATTTTCGGACGGAAATGGTTGATTGTCCCGAAAAAACGTTGGAACTGGCTGTCTTCTGTTATTACAGTCGGCTGTGCATGTGTAGTATTTGTCACAACCGTTGCTGTTACAAATTCCAGCAGCAATAAGGACAAGTACAAAGCACAGTTCCATTTTGATTCTGCAACGGAAACATTCGGTCTGCTGACCAGCTTCCGTCTGAGTACCCATTACAATCTCTTCGGCAATGCACAGGCAACCAGTTTTGTACTGGAAGCAGATGCACCGGTGGAAACGACAGAAGCAACAACAGAAACAACCGTAGCGACAACGCTTTACGACACGCAAGATCCATTCTGCTACTGGATGGAAAATGAAGAAGAGACAGAAGAAGAACCGGTCATCACAGGCGATAATGTAATGGACATCGACTTTGATCAGATTTCACAGGAAAATGACAGCAGCACGATTGATTCCCTGAACGAATACGTGCAGTCCCTGACCCCAACCAACAAAAATAAGTACACTGGTTTGTTCGAGGGAAAGAATCTGATTCTGATTTGTGCAGAAGCGTTCTCCGATGTCGTAATCGACAAGGATTTGACCCCGACTTTGTACCGGATGTCTCACAATGGCATTTATTTCTCGAACTACTATCAGCCGACATGGGGCGGTTCTACCTCGACCGGTGAATATTCTTTCGTTACCGGTTTGGTACCGATGAACGGCATTCAGTCCATTCTGGATATTCGGGAGAACAATAATTATTTCACATTGGGCAATCAGCTGCAAGCACTGGGCTATACCAGCTGTGCATATCACAATGGCTCCTACGATTTCTATGACAGAGATTTGACTCATACCCACCTCGGCTATGATCAGTATCTCGCAACCGGAAACGGTCTGGAGGATATCGTCGGATATGATTATCCGTCCGATACTGATATGTTTGATGCGACGATGGATACTTATATTGACAACCAGCCTTTCAGTATGTATTACATGACCGTCAGCGGACACTGTATTTATTCCTCTGGCAATGAGAAGGTAACCAAATATCTGGACAAGGTACTGGATGTTTACGGCGACAAATACAAGGATACGACAAATTATTATCTGTGTTACCAGCTGGAACTGGAGAACGCTCTCACAACCATCATTGACAAGCTGGAGGAAGCTGGCATTGCCGATGATACTGTCATCTGCATGACGGCTGACCATTACCCATATGGTCTGGAAATCAGTGACACCTTTGGCAACTCAGAAGACTATGTAACAGACCTTTATGGATACGAATATTCCGCTCCGTGGGAACAGGATCACAACACTTGGATTCTCTGGTCAGGCTGCTTAGAGAATGAAGACGAATCTTATTCCTGCGAAATCTCCGACCCGACCTACAGTCTGGATATTGTCCCGACGTTGTTGAATCTCTTCGGATTGGAATATGACTCCCGTCTACTGGTGGGCAGAGATGTCTTCTCCGATGCAGAACCGTTGATTCTGTGGAACAACTACAGCTGGATGACGGATCAGGGACGTTATAATGCACGCAACGGCGAATTTACAGCCAATGAGGGCTGCGATGTCGATGACGCATACATTGAGCGCATCAGCAACGCTGTCGCAAACAAAATGAACTTCTCTTCTCAGGTCGTAAGCAGCGACTATTACGGCGTACTCTTCGGACCAGATTTATATCAATAAACATACAAAATCAACTTATATAACGTACAGAGAGGTGTATCTATCATGGATGAAAAAAACTGGATTCCCGTTTCCGAACGACTCCCGGAACAATACAAACAAGTTCTGACAACAGCAGAATATGAGAGCGGCAATCGTTGTCTTTATGTCAGCTTTCTCAACTTTGA
>CAYNPC010000031.1:0-8702 GCA_964399025.1 uncultured Ruminococcus sp.
CGTGGGAGCATCCGCATCAGGATGGCACGGTGACGTACACGGAAATGCAGGGCGATATGCAGATGGAGCACGTAGACTTTGGGTATGTGCCGGAAAAGATTGTGCTGCATGATGTGAGTCTGTACGCAAAGCCGGGGCAGAAGATTGCTTTTGTCGGGGCGACAGGTGCAGGCAAAACGACGATTACGAATCTGATTAACCGGTTCTATGATATTGCAGATGGAAAGGTGCGCTACGATGGCATTAACATCAATAAGATCTGCAAATCGGATTTGCGGCGTTCTATGGGGATGGTTTTGCAGGATGTCAACTTATTCACGGGCACGGTAATGGATAACATTCGGTATGGGCGGCTGGATGCGACAGATGAAGAATGTATCGCAGCGGCAAAGCGTGCGAATGCGCATGATTTTATTATGCTGTTGCCGGATGGTTATGAGACGGTGCTGGAGGGAGACGGTTCTGGCTTGTCACAGGGGCAGCGGCAGTTGCTTTCGATTGCGAGGGCAGCGGTTGCCGATCCGCCGGTCATGATTCTGGACGAAGCGACTTCTTCGATTGATACCCGAACGGAGCGGATTGTACAGGCTGGCATGGATGCGCTGATGAAGGGCAGAACGGTGTTTGTCATTGCGCACCGGCTCTCGACGATTCAGAATGCAGATGTCATTCTGGTATTGGATCACGGCTGTGTGATTGAGCGAGGCAATCATGAACAGTTGATGGCACAAAAGGGACGGTATTATCAGTTACAGACTGGTTCACTGCCGCCGCTGGAGTAAAAGATAGTAAGGCTGTATGGAATACGATTTGTAATCGGTTCGGTACAGCCTTTTCTGATAGATGTGTCTATATTTGTAACTTTTTTTAGAAATTCAAAATATTTTTGCGAGATTCCGAGAAATGGGATTGCAAAAACAAAAAAATTCGTGTAAAATAAGAGAGGATGTGGAAAGATAGGTTATCGACCAGAGAAGGAGAAACAGGCGCATGAAAATCACTGGCATTATTTGTGAGTATAATCCGCTGCACAATGGACACCTCTATCAGATTGAACAGGTTCGGAAAAATGGCGCAGAAGCAATTGTAGCGGTCATGAGCGGAAATTTTATGCAGCGTGGAGATGTCGCTGTTATGGATAAATTTACCCGTGCCAAGCTTGCCGTGGAAGCGGGCGTGGATCTGGTGATTGAATTGCCAGTCCCTTACGCTGTCGCCCCTGCGGAAACGTTCGCAATCGGCGGCGTTGCCCTGCTTTCGGCACTGCCCAATGTCACGGAAATTTCATTCGGAAGCGAGTGCGGCGATATCGAATTGCTGAAGAGAGCAGCAGAAGCTTGCTATCTCTGTAAAACAACATATCGGGATATTGTAGAGGACTTCCTGCGAGAAGGACACGCTTACCCCGAAGTGCTCATGCACATGGTAGAGAAACTCTACGGCGAAGAAGTCGCAAGCGTGCTGCTCGAACCCAATAACACCCTTGCGGTGGAATATCTCAGCGCAATGCAGCTGCTGCAAAGCCCCCTGCAACCCTTTACGGTACAACGCAGAGGCGCAGGACATCACAGCATGTTGCGGGACGAACGCACCGAAGAGGGGATGGCTGGCATTGCCAGCGCAACGTATATCCGGAGCTGTATTCAGGATGGCACAGACTGCCGCCGCACCGTTCCAAAATGTTGTTACGATGCCTTGCAGAAATCGGAAAATGACGGACAAATTGCCGATATGCACTATCTCGAACGGATTCTGCTCTATCGGTTGCGTACAACAACAGCGGAAGAATTGCGGAATATCGCAGAAGTGGGACAGGGATTGGAAAACCGCATCCTGCACGCCAGAACTGCCACCAGTCTGGAAGAGGTGCTCGATGCCCTCCAGACAAGACGCTACCCGATGGCACGGCTGCGCCGGATTCTGTTACATATTCTGCTGGATATCCGGAAAGGCGATGCAAACGGCATTCCGCCCTATGGCAGGATCTTAGCCTTCAACGATATGGGACGACAGATTCTGCGCTGCTCCAAAAACAGACGGAAAATTCCGTTCTCCCATGCGCTCAAAGGGCTTGCCCAGCTGAGTCCGGCAGCCGCACGCTGTGCAGAACTGGATGCCAGAGCAACGGATATCTATTCCCTCGCTATGCCAGAAGCTGGCACGGCAGAGCTGGATTACCGACGGAAAACAGAGATGGAACAGGGTTGACCCACAGAAAAAGATCATTCTCCAGCTGAGAATGGTCTTTTTTTTGGCTGGGTACGCACAAAACCAGCAGAGAAAGAATAAACTGAGAGAGACGGGGCATACTGCAAGCAGAATCCTTTAACTTTTTTCATAGGAGTGAAAGACCCATGATGGTGAAAAGAGGAGAAATCTACTACGCTGATTTAAGTCCGGTGGTCGGCTCGGAACAGGGCGGCCTGCGTCCTGTACTTATTGTGCAAAACGATGTCGGCAACCGGCACAGTCCAACGGTCATTGCCGCAGCCATTACCAGCCAGAAAGACAAGGCACATCTGCCCACACACATTGCGGTGCAGGCGGATCGCTGTGGGTTGACCCGTGACAGCATCGTGCTGCTGGAACAGATCCGGACGATCGACAAACGCCGCCTGAAAGACCGGATGGGGGCGCTCGATCCCCCTGCCATGCATCAAGTGGATACCGCCTTACAGATCAGTTTTGGACTGCACTGAAAAAACACTTGCTTTTTCGTACTCTTTTTGTTATAATAGGATTATCCAATGACAGAATATCGTAGGAAGGAGCTTACTATGGCGTTTTTTGAAGACTTCGGGAAAAAACTCTCTGATCTGGGGCAGACAGCAGTAGAAAAGACAAAAAATTCTACAGAGTCCATCCGGTTACACAACATGATTCGGGAGGAGCAGAAACACAGCAAAGATGTGTATCAGCAAATCGGTAGCTTGTATGTGAAGCTGCATGGCGACCAGCCAGAAGAGGCGTTCGCAAAGATGGTGCAGGAAATCGAAGAAAGCGAAGCACGCATCCGGAATTATGAAGGACAGCTGCAACAGCTGAAAGAAACCACACCGCCGACAGAAGCAGCATCGGCAACCGCAGACGAAGCACCGACAGCGGTTTGTCCGAATTGCGGAAAGACCATTCACGCAGAAGACAGTTTCTGCAATGGCTGCGGACAGAAACTTTCCTGATACGGTATTCGTTTGCAACGGGGTTGCAGCCCCCACTTTTTGGAAGTGGGGGCATTGCCGTGTCAGCTTGGGAAATGGGGAAAATCCGAAATGATATACGGAAAGGAAACCATCATATGAAGTGTAAATTTTGTCAGGAAGAACTGCCGCAGGGCGCAGAGACTTGTCCAAACTGTGGGATTCCAGTTCGTTCCGCACACCAGCAGACGGCATCCGTTCATGCACCAGATGCCGCAACAGAAGCCACCAGTTACCGCACCTCTCAACAGATTCAGGAGAGTCAGATGCCGGAGGAAGTCGATTCTCCGGAGACACGTTATGAGCGGATCGAACGCACCAGTCGCCGCAATCGGGTGATTGCGATTTGTACCACGTTGGTGCTGCTGATTGGCTTGGTCAGTGGTTATATTTATTTCTTTACGGGCTATCGTACCGCCATTCGCCGCTATGTCGATGGCAGAGCAACGCTGAGTGGCGCACGCTATAGTGCCATTGTGCCGGATGCGTTCTTGTCGCAGATGACAAGCAGTTATGATATGAACCGCAAGGAAATCCGGAACTGTCTGGACAGCTATTTTGCGTTTGCCAGAGAGCAGATGGAAGACGATCTTGGCACGAACATCCGGTTTACATACGAACGGGATACAGCAACCACTTATACCGATGCAGAGACACTTGCGACCTATGAAGAAGAACTGTTGAGCACATACAGTGTCAATATGACGCTGGACAAAGTCGTGCTGGCAAATGTGCGCATTTCCACCGCCGGCAATAACAGCAATGCAACGGACAGTGTCACGCTGACGTTATTCAAGAGTGGCATGAAATGGTATTGCATGGATGCGATGGAACAGATTGATTACGCCTGCCAGTATGAGGGCTACAACCTCTGGTAAAACAAAACGGGAGGACTACATTTATGGCAATACAAAAAAAAGGACTGCTGATCGGCGGCGCAGCATTGCTGCTGGTTGCAGTGGCAGGCATCTGTTTTGCGGTTCTGCCTTCGTCATCCGATACGGCGACAAGTGGGGAATCCACTGCGGTTTCGGAAGCAAGCAGCACCACGGATGCAGCAGATGCAGAACATGCGCCGGATGCCTATCAGTCGCTGATGTCGCAGTATTACACGGCATTCATACAGGATGATCCGGATGCGATTTATGGGTTGATGGCACCGCCTGCTTACTGGACATACTATCTGGAGCATTACGACAAAACAAAATCCGATGTCATCGCAACGTATGAGCAAGCCATTGCTGACACGATGGCAGATTGGGAGGAACAGTGTGGCGAAGACATTTCGATTTCCTTCTCAATTACCGGTATGTCGGAGCAATCAGAAGATTTCCTGACAGAGTGGACGGAAGACATGAATGAAATGTTGGGCGAGGATACCGTTCATGCACAGAGTGCAGTGACGTTGCAAGTGGAACGCACCATCAAGGGCAGCAGTGACACCCTCACAGAGACACTGAATCCGACTTTGATTGAAGTGGATGGCGTGTGGTATATCTTGCAGGAAGACACTGCGGACACCGAATCGTAAGGAGGCGTTTGCATCATGGAACGTTTGCATGTTTCCGTTTCTCGTCGGTCGCTCTTTCCACTGCTGATGGCATTGTGTGGATTGGGGCTTTGTTTTGGAATGGTACAGCGGATGCAAGATCCGCTCTATCCGATGACAATGGAATATTATCTCTATCTTGCCACGGGTGCTTTGCTGGCAGTCATCGGCTTGTTTACGATGCGCCGCTTTCCGTGGATGTGTATCATTCCGGTTGTGTGTTATGTCTATGGCGGTTTGCTGATGCCGACTGCGGTAGAATATTATCAGATTGCCATGCTGGTGCCGCTGTTGCTTTTGCTGGTTGGTCGCTATCGGAAGTGGACGGTCTGGATGCTGAAAGGGCTGGAGATCATCACCATACTGGTGCCGTTTGCGATGTCCTTTGTGGCGTTGCAGGATGACCTGCTGGCGTTGGAGATGGAAGGCTATCTGACAGATGCCGTGAAACAGACTCGTTGGGTGCATTTCCTGACGAACGAAGTGATGTTTTTCGTCGGTATGATTTTCATGACCTTGTCCTTGCGCTGGAACGCAGAGGAAATCGAAACAGAAGACGATGAAACAGAAGAAGGCGAAACAGCATCCGCACAGAAGGAACTCGTAGAAGACGACCTGTTTGCGGACGAGCGGGACGAAGCGTATCAGCCGGAGGAAGAGGCAGAACTGGAACAGGATCTGTACACCAGACCGCAGCCGCAGCCATCACCGGAATCGTATATTCCGCCGACGGTTGCACCGACCCCGCCACAACAGCATCGGGGTGGGGGATATCCTTACAACCGACCGATTCAGATGCCGGTGTCACAGGATACCGAGCCGGAAACGGAAGAATAAAAAAACAGAAGTATCATACAGAAACCGCACAGGGTTGCCGTTCACGCAGCCTGTGCGGTTTTTCGTTATAGCGTAAAGAGATAATAAATCAAGCCGTAAACCATACTGGCAGCCGTGCCGTACACGATGACAGGCCCAGCGATGGTGAACATCTTTGCGCCAATCCCCAGCACCCAGCCTTCCGCACGGGATTCAATGGCACAGCAACTCACGGCATTGGCGAAGCCGGTGATGGGCACCAGTGTGCCAGCACCGGCGTGCTTTGCAATTTTCTCGTACCAGCCCAGTCCGGTAAACAGTGCACTGAGGAAAACCAGCGTGACCGAAGTCAACGCAGCGGCTTCTGTCTCCGAAAAAGAAAAGAACTGATAGAGATGCAACAGCAATTCCCCCAAGGTGCAGATGACACCCCCGATGAGAAACGCCATCGGAATGGTGTAGTAGCTTCTGGTGGGCGGTGCAGTCTGCTTCTGCATATCCTGATAGAGATCTTTGGATAGTTTCATGTCGGTTTCTCCTTCTGTTTCACGTGAAACACACGGTTTTATTTATCTTTCGGGCGGAAGACCAGCGCAGCCACCAACCCGAAAAACAACGCTGCTGCCAGACCGCCGGAAGCGGCGGTCAATCCGCCTGTAAAAATGCCGAGAAAGCCTTTTTCCGCAATGGCATCCCGTACCCCTTGCGCCAGTAAATGCCCGAATCCTGTCAGGGGCACACTGGCACCCCCGCCGGCAAATGCGATGAGTTTCGGATACAGTCCAATCGCAGACAACAGCACGCCGGCTACCACATAACTGGTTAGAATGCGTGCCGGTGTCAGCTTTGTATAGTCGATGAGCACTTGCCCGATGGCACAGAGCAGCCCACCTGTCAGAAATGCAACGAGACAATCACGCCACATATGCTTTTCCCCCCTTACGTTGCGCTGAGTGCGACAAGATGACAGATACACGGAATGCTTTCGCCCTGCTGAATCAGCATCGGAGAGAGCAGCGCACCAGTTGCCGCAAATAGAATCCGGCGCAGCCGCTGTTGTTGCAGCTGGCGCAGAAAATAGCCACATAGGATACTGCCACTGCAACCGCAGCCCGAACCGCCTGCATGGGTGTCCTGCGTTTCCGGGTCAAACATCATCGCACCACAATCGTGGTGGACAGGTACGGCATCGTAGCCCTGTTTCATCAGCAAATCGCAGAACAATTCGCTGCCAATGATACCGAGATCCCCCGTGATGATGGCATCGTAATCATTCGGTTTTGTGCCGGTCGCCTGAAACCAGCGGAGATAGGTATCTGCGGCAGCTGGTGCCATGGCAGCCCCCATATGATTGGCATCTGTGACACCCAGATCGACAATACAGCCGATGCAGCCCCCTGTCACCACCGGCGCATGGGCTTGTGGTGTCGCAGAAACCAGCAACGCACCGGAAGCCGTACAAGTCCACTGTGCAGTCGGGGTGCGCTGTGAACCGTAGGAAAGCGGAAACCGGAACTGTCGTTCTGCCGTCGAGAAATGCGAGGAAGTCGCAGCGGCAAAACAGTGTCCAGCACCACTTTCCGCCAGCAAGGTCGCCAGCAACAACCCCTCTGCCATCGTGGAACAAGCACCGTAGATGCCCAGAAAAGGCAGTGCCAGCCCACGCAAGCCGTAGGAACTGCTGGTACATTGGTTGACCAGATCACCGGCAAGAATGCCGTCAATCTGTTCCGGCTGTAAGCCGGCTTTTTCGATGGCAAGCGAAACGGTTTCTTTTTGCAGTGCCCCTTCCGCCTGTTCCCACGTCTTCTGCCCGAAATAGCTGTCGGGACAGATGCGGTCAAACCAAGCCGCCATAGGCCCTTCGCCCTCTTTTTTGCCGACAATGGCAGCTGCACCGAGAATGGAAATCGGTCTGGAACATTGAAAAATGCCACGGGCAATGGTATCTGCCATAGCAACGCCTCCTTTTTGATTAGGATACACAAAAAAATAGAAACTATACAAGAAACGATACAGGGACTTTTTCTATGTGGTTGACAAATAGAAATGATGGTGTTATAATGAGAGAAATGTCAAAAAACAGAGAGAGTTCACGCATTTTTGTGGAAAATGTGATGAAAGAAAAACAAGAGGTGGACACGGGATATGGAATCATTGAGTCAGGTCAGCATTGTCGTTGATCTTAAAAAATTGCGCTATAATTTACAACACACATACGAGTTGTGTCAGGAAAAGGGGATTGATCTGGCAGTGGTCGCAAAAAGTGTCTGTGCAGATCATAAAATTCTGGAAGTTATGGAAGCTTCTCCGGCAAGCATCATTGCAGATTCCCGATTGGACAATCTGGCTTCGATGCAGACGAACATGAAACGGTTATTGATTCGCCCTTGTGCACCGCAGGAGGCACGGGCGGTTATTGCCCATACAGAAATGAGTATGCAAACGACCTTCACCACGGTGCAGGCGATTGCAGATGCAGCGGAACAGGCTGAGAATGTGCACGATATTTTATTGATGATTGACTTGGGCGATTTGCGGGACGGCATCTATTACACAGACGAAGAACAGATGGTCGCCATTGCCGCCTATATTCATCAGCATCCGGCGTTGCGATTGGCTGGGCTTGCTGCCAATTACAATTGTCTTTCCGGTTTGCAGCCGAATCCGGGCAATATGGCAATGATGACAACGATTTTTCATCGCCTCGAATCGTATTACGATATCGAAAAGCCGATTGTCTCTTGTGGCAATTCGAGTTCCGTTGCCCTGCTGACAGAGGATAAATATCCCATTCCGCCAGAAATCAACCAGTTCCGGATGGGCGAAGCCATTGTATTGGGACGAGATCCGTCGGATAATACATTGATTCCGGGCTATGATTACAATGTTTTCATTCTGGAAGTGGCACTGATTGAAATCTACGAAAAGCCGGTTTATGGAAAACTGATGCGGCGTGGGGTGCTCTCCATCGGAAAACAGGATATTCAGGTGCAGCATATTCTGCCGATTGACCCACGGATTCACATCATCGGGGCTTGTTCTGATGAGTGCGTGGTGGATCTTTCGGATGCGCCGGAATATCTGGTGGGCAATCTGGTGAAATTTCATCTGGAATACAACGCCCTGATGACGTTGTT
>CAYNPC010000031.1:8802-14803 GCA_964399025.1 uncultured Ruminococcus sp.
GCAAAAAACCGCAACACAGAGAAGCTGTTTCACGTGAAACACGCTGTGTTGCGGTTTTGTTTTTCTGGATTTTTCTGTTTTTACAGCTTGGAGCGGATGCCCGGCAGTTTGAATTTTTCCTTGATGAATTTCTTTTTCAATTGCAGGGATTCCTTGGCGTATGCCAGATAGGCAATGCGGCTTTCCTCAAAATCAGTAACCGGATAGCCTTTTTTCGCTGCGATATCGGACAGCAGTTCCACACCAAACCACGGATTGCAGCAGAACAGCGGTCCAACCGTGTTGGTGAAAATCACGTTTTTGTAGCGTGCGCCCTCTGTGCCATCTGTTGTATTGTTGCCGTATCCATAGAGAACGGTGCCGAACGGCGGCACATCGTGCAGCGTGAAATCCAGCCGCTGAATCTGACAGCCGACGATTTCCATGCCGTCAATGGTCTTGAAAAGAATATCATCGCCATATACTTCATTGGTGACATACGGCATCTTTGTGCGGTTCAGTTCTTTTGCGGTCATGTCCAGAATGCCCAAGCCTGCTGTCTGCGAGCCGTCATACTGCACAAAGCTTTTCGAGAGAATGCAGCCACTGGAGCCAATCACCAGCATATGCCCGTTCTGTTCTGCGTAAGCCTGCAATGCAGCGGCTTTGCTGCGCAGGTCGTCTGTGACGGGTTTCATGTTCCGCATTTGTCCCGCACCGATGTAAATGCAATCGACTTGTTCGAGATCCGGAATTTCTTCCGCCCGATTGGCACGGATGATCTGCAATGGCAGATGCATGGCAGCAGCAATGTGAGACAGTGCCATCATATTGCCACGATCGCCGTGCAGATTCATGATATCCGGATACAGCCATACCATTCTGAGTTCTCTGTGTTCTTCCATCCCCATCACCCTCTTGCTTTCTCGTATTTTTCGACACTTTCCGCACACTTGTAATAGGAGTGCATCCAGGTCAGCAGATAGACGTGTTCACAGTCGTAGGCTTCCAGCTTTTTCAGCAGCACGTCGTAATCATCCGTCGGAATCACTTGAATCTGTTCCGGTGCGACACCAGCCAGCACCAAACGGGTTGCGGCATCGTAGCAGACGGTCTTTGACATACAGATATAATGCACGACGGAATCATCCAGCAGCTTTTCAAAATCGCAGTCATAGGAATAATAATTTCCCGTGTAGTGCGGCTGGAAATCGACCACTTCGCTCAAATCCAGTACCACGACTTTCCGGCGTTTGTCGGCAGCGGTGACATCAATGGCGTTCTGCAAGGTAATCGGCGTTTCCTGTTTCATCCGAAGATAGTGAATCGTTTTTTCTCCGATTTTCATATCTTCTGTTCTACCACTCTGGATGGTGAATGCATCCATCGACTTTTGCAGCACTTCCGCAGAAAAGCCCTCATATTTTGCAAAGGCAAAGAGCGAAGCATAGCAATACATAAAATAAGTGGAGTGATATTTTGTCCGGAAGGTCTTGCCGTCCATGGTCACATGAATGCCATCGGCGGCAACTTGTAATTGGTTGGCATCGTCGAGACTTTTGAATCCACACTGTGTGCAGTGGAATTTTCCGACATCCAGCATATTTTCATATGCATATTCCATCACGCCGGAACAAACCGGACAAGCACAGGAGACAGAGAAAGCATCCTTGTGCTGGACGGATGGGACACCAACCACGCTGTAATAATCGACAGAGGGATGGTGAAATCCGAACGAGGCGGTGTTGGGTTCTTCGTTGTTCAGAATCAGGTGAATGTCATCGGAAATCGCTTCCCGCAATTTCCGCAGAATGACACCCGGTTCTCCGTTTCGCTGGGATTGGTCTTTCAGGACGTTGGTCATCAGAATGACATGTGGCTTGATAAGTTTTGTCATCAGGCGGAGATAGCGTTCATCGACCTCCAGAATGACGTAATCCACATCCACCAATCCGGACGCATCTGCGTGTTGAATCAGTGCGGTTGCAATGCCCCGATCCATATTTGCCCCCAATGCGTTGGTGCAAATGGTCTTGCCCGCACTTTGAATCAGCTGAGAAAGCATACCGGTGGTGGTGGTTTTTCCGCCTGTGCCCGTCACCATCACAATTCTGGTGTTGGGGCGGAAGCGGAAATGTTTGACGAAATCTTTCATCAGGAGATTGGCAATGCCGCCCGGCCACGTCGAACCGGAAACTTTGGGAATTGCCTTTGAGATTTTCATCACTGTCTTTCCCGTTGCGAGGGAAAACAAAAAATGTGCACGTTTCATGTCAGTCATTACCCCTTGTTTTTGTTGCTTACGATTTGTTTCTTTCTTGTGATGGTTTCAGCTGGAAGGCTTGCGGCAACAGCTCAGACAGCCGATGCACGCCATCTGCCAGCAAGACCGGAAAATCACCGTTACAAAATTCTGCCAACACTTGCAGGCAAGCACCACAAGGTGGACAGGGGATATTTTTCGCATCTGTTTCGGTGTTGCCACCGGCGATGGCAATCGCAGAAAATTGATGCTTTCCTTTGAGAATTGCCTGTGCAACGGCGTTGCGTTCCGCACAGATGGTCATGGAATACGAGGCATTTTCCACATTACAGCCGGTAAATACGGTACCGTCTGCACAGCGCAGGGCTGCGCCAACCTGAAAATGGGAATAAGGCGCATAAGCGTGGCGGCGTGCCGAAAGTGCCCATTCCATCATATATTGAAAAAATGCAGGTTGCATATCCAGTTTCCTTTCTGTTCCTGCTGTCTGCTGGTTCAGGCAGGGAAGCCGCCATTGACGGACAGCACTTGTCCGGTGATAAAAGCAGCTCGTTCCGAAGCCAGAAAGCAGACGGCTTCTGCCACTTCTTCTGGTCTGCCAATGCGTTGCAAAGGCGTTTCTTCTGCCAGCACCTTCCGGTCTTCCGCAGAAAGATGGGCATTCATGTCGGTGTCAATGACACCCGGAGAGACGGCATTGACCCGAATGCCGGACGGTGCGACTTCTTTCGCCAGCGATTTGGTAAATGCAATCATTGCCCCCTTGGTCACTGAATAATCCACCTCACAGGAAGCACCCAGTTCGCCCCAGATAGAGGTCAGATGAATGATGTTGCCGTGGTGTTGATGCAGCATCGACGGCAACAACGCACGGGTCAGTGCAACGGGTGCCAGCAGATTGACCTGATAGATGGCTGCCTGTTCGGCTTTCGTGACACATTGAAACAGGTTGACCACCGAAATGGCTGCGTTGTTGACCAGCACATCAATGGTGCCAGCCTGCTGGAGCACTGCTTCTGCGAGCTGTTCCGGCGCATCTGGCTGCCGGAAATCAGCGGCAAGGGGAATCATGCCATATTGCTGTTGCAATGCCATAGCGGCTTCCTTGGCATGACAGTATGTGAAATAAACCGTATCGCCTTGTTGTGCGAATTGTCTGGCGATGGCGGCACCGATGCCACGAGAACCGCCTGTAATCAAAATCTTCGCCATATCGTTTCTCACACAGAATAGAAGACAGGGAAATCCGGCTTCACAAGACGGAAGTCAATATTGCCGGCGGAAATATCCACTTTCGTACACTGCACGGTGATGGCATCGCCCAGCTGATAGGAAATGCCGCCGTTTGTCTGTACGAGACGGACATTGTGGTCATTGCTCCACTCGGCTTTTTCATCCAGATCCCGAATGGCAATCATGCCTTCGATGGTGTTCGGCAGCATCACATAGATGCCAAAATCCGTAATGCCTGTAATCAGTCCGGTCATGGTTTCGCCCAGATGCTGCTGCATATATTCTGCAAAGTAGCACGCTTCGCAGTCTCTCGCCACCCGAATGGTGAGCAGTTCCCGATTGCTGGATTGTTCTGCTGCCTTGCCGGCGAATTTTGCATAGCGTTTCTGAACGGCTTCTGCATCCTGTGTTTCACACCATGCGGAGAGAATCCGGTGAATGGCGAGGTCAGGATAGCGGCGAATCGGGGAGGTGAAGTGCGCATAATCTTTCAGTGCCAGTCCGAAGTGACCGGTCGGTTCGGTCGAATAGGCTGCCTTTGCCATAGAACGCAGCACCATGTTATGAATGACTGGTGCAGATGGGGTATTGGCTGCCCGTTCCAGAATTTCCGCCAGATGATGCGGCTTGACATCGTTCAGCATCGGCACTTCTGCGCCCATCCGCAGCAAGCCATCTTCCAATGCTTCTGTCTTTTCCAGAGAAGGGGCATCGTGTACCCGATAGACAAACGGCAGATTCTGTTCTTTTGCGAGACGAGCAGCGGATTCGTTGGCGAGCAGCATCATTTCTTCAATGATACATTCACTCTTGCCACGCTGCCGTGGCTGGACATCTACGCAGACACCCTTTTCATTTAATGTGATTTTGCTCTCTGGTGTTTCAATTTCCGGTGCACCACGCCGTTTCCGCAGCGCAAGCCGCTTGTCGCAAAGGGCATTGAGCAGCGGCAGGGTATCGGCAACGGTTGCATATTTTTCCTGCAATGCGGCATCCGCTGTCCCGTCTAACAGGGCATTGATTTCAGAATAAACGCCTTTGACACGAGAACGGATGATGGATTTGCGGAAGGTGTAGGTTTGCAGCACGCCCTCTTCATCCAGTTCCATCAATGCGGAGAAGGTAAGGCGGTCTTCCTGTGGGTTGAGGGAGCAGATGCCATTGGAGAGCAGCTTCGGCAGCATCGGAACAACCTGATCGGCGTAATACAGGCTCGTGCCACGTGCCAATGCTTCTTCATCCAGTGCAGAATGGGGCAGGACATAGTGGGAAACGTCGGCAATATGCACGCCCAAGCGATAGCCGGTTTCGGTGCGTTCCAAGGAAACGGCATCGTCCAGATCCTTGGATTCTGCGCTGTCGATGGTGAAAATGCAGGCATCCCGCAAATCCAGCCGCTTTTCGTATTCTGCCTTCGGAATGGATTGTGCTGCCAGTGCAGCCGCTTCCTGTTCGACTGCCTCTGGGAAAATGGGGGTAATCTGTTCCAGTGCCAACAGGGATTGTGCGCAGACAGCAGCACGGTCAGCATCTCCGAACGAGTACAGCACTCTTGCTTTGTGTTCTGCGTGACGTGTTCCACGTGAAACAATCTCCGCCAGCACCTTGTCATGCTCCCGATACGGCACATCGCTTTCCGGTAAGACATAGATTGTTGTTTTTGCCATCGTGTCCGGCATCAGCCGAAGCTTTCCGGATTCATAGACAATCGTGCCAGTCAGACGGGCAGGTGCCGGTTCCAGAATGTCCAGCACTTCTCCCTCCGGCTTGCCGCTGCGAGAGGGAATGGCACGAATCAGTACTCTGTCCTGCGGCATTGCGCCCAGCAGAAACTTCCCTGGAACGAACCAATCAGAAGGTTCTTCGGGGTCATCGAGTCTGACAAAGCCGAATGTACGGCTCAGACGAACCACCGTGCCGGTTTTGCAATGCAGACACGCACACCAATAATATTTCCGTCTCTGTTTATAGACCAGACCTTCTTTGCGTAAATTATCGAGTGTCTGCTGGAACAGGACAGAACCATTTTTTTTGGTACGGCATTTTGCTGCCAATACAGAGTCCTGCACGCCGTGAATGCCGGCATCCGCAAGGAAAAGTTTACATTTTTCTGTGTAGACTGCCAAAATTTCTGCGCTATCTCTTTTTTTTGGCGGTGCTGCAGGTGTTTTTGCCATATTGATAAATCTCCTTAAAAACAAAAAAATACCTGTCATCCGGTTTGTGGGTGCCGGATGACAGGAAGTCGGCCGTTGTTATCCGATGATCAACGGCATTACGATATCAATGAAAAGAATGAGGGCAAAGAAGAGAATGGTTAAAACCGTGGTGAATTTCCGCAGTCTTGCTTCTTTTGTACGGCCTCTGTTCTTGTCACAGAAAGAATCGTTGCTTGCACCCGTTAAAGCAGCTGTTGCGTTCTGCGGCTTCTGTTCCTGCAACATACAAATCAAAGTGATCAGTACGCTGATCAGCAGCAGTGCTGCACCAAGCACGATTTCCAATACGCTCATACCTTAAACCTCC
>CAYNPC010000032.1:0-14620 GCA_964399025.1 uncultured Ruminococcus sp.
TACTTCTTTCTTTCCTTCATTCTCGGGTCACGAGTCAGGAAACCAGCCTTCTTGAGAACCGGACGGAGTTCCGGATTGAATTCGAGCAGTGCTCTTGCAATACCGTGACGGATTGCACCAGCCTGACCAGTTACGCCGCCACCAGTTACGGTGCAGACGATGTCCATGCTCTCCAGTGTTTCTGTCAATGCGAGCGGCTGCCGAACGATCAGCTTGAGGGTATCCAGACCAAAATAGTCGTCGATGCCTCTGCCGTTGATGGTGATATTGCCATTGCCCGGATACAGTCTGACTCTTGCAACAGAGTGCTTTCTTCTACCGGTACCATAATAATACTTTACCTTAGATTCGTACATGTTAGGACACTCCTTTCTTTAAAGTTCGCAAACTTCCGGCTTCTGTGCAGCCTGCTTGTGTTCAGCACCCTTGTAGGTACGGAGACGAGTCAGCTGTGTTGCGCCTTGCGAATTGTGCGGGAGCATACCCTTGATGGCGATCTGCATTGCTTCATCAGACCGTTCTTCCATCATAACCTTATACTGTGTCTGCTTCAGACCACCGATCCAGCCGCTGTGACGATAGTAGTACTTCTGTTCCAGCTTCTTACCGGTCAGGACAGCCTGATCACAGTTGATTACGATTACGAAATCACCACAGTCTACGTGCGGTGCAAATGTCGGCTTGTGCTTTCCACGCAGGATATGTGCTGCCTTTGCAGCGACACGACCCAGCGGCTTTCCTGCTGCGTCAATGATATACCACTTGCGGCTTACTTCACCGGCTTTTGGCATAGTTGTTGCCATAGTAAATTCCTCCTGTATTTTCATGCTTTTCATCCGTTTCTGCTGATACAGCGAAACGAGGAGACAGAGGGCAGTTGGGTTAGACTGCGCCGCCGGCTTCCGCAAGCTATCACCGGTCTCTCTGACAGTACAAGTCCTATTATACAAAATTTCTGATGATTTGTCAAGGGGTAATTTGCCGAAAAAATCAAAATTTTTTCCGAAAAAACGAGCCGGATGACGATTCCGTCACCCGACCCGCCTATGATATTATAATTTGTCAGGAGAGCAAACTGCTGTTGTCCAGCTTCACAATGGTTTCTGTGACAGACAAACCAGCTGATTTCTGTGCATAGATTTGCAGAATGGAAACTGCATCAGAAACGCTAATTTCACCGTCTCCATCCACGTCAGCCTTGGCAAATGCCAACTCTTCCGTATCCTCATCGCCGTAGCTGCTGCCTACCAGCGGAACGGACAAGCCAGCGCACGTACTTGCATAATATTGCAGCAATGCAACAGCATCATCCACACCGATGCTACCATCGCCATCCAAATCGCCCAATTTCGGCGTGATGTTTGCCGTCAGGTATGCCACATCGGTTTCATCTATTTCGCCGTCTCCGTTTGTATCCGCAAGTGCAAAAATCTGTTCGTTTTCTGCATTGTCCTCGCTAAAGGTCGGCTGCAATCCTGCTGCATAATCGGCAGCATACTGTGTGACAATCTGTATATCAATATCATCAATGAAGCTATCTCCATTGACGTCGCCCAGCTTTGATGTGAAATAGTTCGAAATGCGTGCAACATCTTCCGATGTCAGCTCCTCATCTCCATCGACATCGACAGCTGCAAACCGCAAATAATCTGCATCAGACGGATTCAACAGCACAGAGCCGCCTTTTGCTTCGAGATACTTCTGCAAAGCATTGACATCGTTCTGATCCACGGTTCCATCTCCATCAAAGTCGCCTCGTCTTGGAGAAAGGACATCGTTACTCAAAATGGATTTGGCATCTTCCAGCTCAATGACACCGTCTCCGTCCATATCAGCCAGATTGAAAATGCGCTCATTTTCTTCGCTGTCCTCACTGAAGACTGGGCTCAGACCGGCAACACGATCAGCGTAATACTGCAATACGATTTCCACATCCAACCGATCAATGAAGCTATCTCCATTGACATCGCCCAGCTTTGGCGTGAAATAGCTTGGAACGAGTGCGACATCTTCCAATGTCAACTTGCCGTCCCCATTCAAATCACCAGATACAAGTTGCTGATAATAACTTGTTTCAGACGGATCCAGCTCTACATCGCCCTTTGCGTCATAATACGCCTGCAAAGCATCCACGTCGTCCTGATCTACCGTACCATCTGCGTCAAAATCGCCCTTTCTTGGGGAAAGGTTCGCCAAAATCAATGTGATATCTTCCAGCTCGATGGCACCATCACCATCTACATCAGCCAGATTGAAAATGCGTTCATTTTCTTCGCTGTCCTCACTGAAGACTGGGCTCAGATCCGCAACACGATCAGCATAATACTGTAGTACGATTTCCGAATCCAACTTGTCGACGTATCCATCCCCATTGACATCGCCCTTTATGTCTTCAGCGGAAGCAACAACCGTCGGCAGAGCGGTTGCCAGCATAGACAATGCCAACAATGTGCTTATCAATTTTTTCATAGTACAAGCACTCCTTTCTTATTTTAGCAATTACAGTGTAACTGTAACTGTTTTTACCTGTGTTGTTCCAATCAACGTTTCCAACGGAACCATAGCTGCTTGATTTGCATAATAATCCAAGATAGCATCGCCATCTGCTTTTTCAACGTATCCATTCTTATCTACATCCGCTGCTTCTGCATATGCATAACCAGACGACCGTACCAAGTAAGAAAATCTTGTATTCCACGGGATTGTATATCCACCCACCAGCGTAGTAGAAACCACATTGTATTCCACATTGTAGTTTACACGTGACACAGGAGCAGATTCACTTCCATATACTGCATTGTTTACAGCAACGATAGAATAAACATCAGAAGCATCTTCTACCGCAATTCGATCGTCATTGTCCACATCTCCCAATACATACGGATACGTCTGTATTGCTGTTTCTGGTGGGCACTCCCAATCTTCCCCACTGCTTGCATATGAAGTTCCCTCCGTATCAGAGATATACTTCAAAACCGCTGTAGAGAAGCTGTGAGAAGCTGTTTCGTCCGCATCTACATTAAAGAAGAAGCTAACCGAAAAGTTGTCAAAAGTTTCAGTCTCACCCGTAATTGCACCCGGCTGAACTGCCATTACGTACACAAGAAGACTTTTGTCAGCGTTATAGCCGGTCGTTCTCGTTACATCCATATCTTCAACGTTCGTCCTGATTTTGTATGGCGTGCAGTCTCCATCGTAGTGAAATGCAAAGCTCAAGGCTTTTGTTCCAGGATTATTCGTCACCTGAAACGTTACTTCTAACTGTGTGTCAGAAATCATCTCTGAGACCAACTCATACGAAAAAGATGAATTCGTATTCGGTAAAGAGGCAGCGTCTACACTCGTCATCATCGTTGTAGTCATTGCTGCCATCATTGCCATTGCAGACACACCTGCAATAAACCTTTTTGTTCCTGTCATTTGAATATACCTCTTTCCTTTTATTTAGAGAATTAAAAATGTATTCTCTATATCGGAATTATACTATATTCATTTATATTTGTCAATATTTTTCGCTATACATTTTATTTAGCACTTATTATAAACAAGATTTATAACAAGAACAATGCCATCCTTATTTCAGCAATTACAACGTAACTGTAATTGTTTTTACCTGTGTCGTCCCAATCAGCGTTTCCACTGGAAGTGAAGCCGCACTATTTGCATAATAGCTCAAGATATCGTCTCCATCTGATTCCTCAATATAACCATCTCTATCTACATCTGCGGCTTCTGCATATGAGTAACCAGACCGCATCAGATAAGAAAATCTTGTTCTCCATGGAATTGTATACCCATCCACCAGTGTAGTAGAAACCACATTGTATTCCACATTGTAATTCACACGTGATACAGGTGCTGATTCACTTCCATACACTGCATTGTCTACAGCAACAATAGCATACGCATCCGAAGCATCCTCTACCCTAATCTGTCCATCATTGTCCACATCTCCCAAAAGATAAGGACGTGTCTCAATTTCAGTGTCCGGACTATATCCATCTACAACAGCGTTATCATAATTGATATTTTCTGCCAAGGAATGATAGCCAGTAACTGCTGCTGAGAATTGGCAAGGTGTCGTGCTTCCTGCTTCTACATCAAATGTAGCAGTGATAGAAAAATTCTGCGTATTCTCAACGAACTTGCTTGCATCAAGCTTGTCAGGTTTTGCTCCTACGCAATAGAACAATAAACTCATATCTGAATTATAAGCACCTTGCTCCATGCAATTCTTCGCATTGGACGTAATGTCGACAGGTTCACAATCCCCAGAAAACTGCAACGCAACGCTCAAAGTTGACAAGCCAGGATTATTTGTCACCTGAAACGTTACTTCCAACTGCGTGTCAGAAATCATCTCTGAGGTCAACTCATACGAAAAAGATGATTTCGTATTCGGTATAGAAACCGCACTTACAGATGTTGCCATCGCTGCTGTCATTGCCATTGCAGATACGCCTGCAATGAACCTTTTTGTCCTCTTCATTTGAATACGCCTCTTTCCTTTTATTTAGAGAAATAAGAAATATGTTCTCTATAGTATAATAATACCATATTTTATTATGTTTGTCAATGCTTTTGTTCTACTTTTACTTAAATTCTACTATAGAAAAAATCTATAGCAAGAAAAATAGATATAAGGTCAGCCAATACGAAAAAAATTGACTGGTTCTCATTTCCAGAAAACCAGCCAAATTTTATTATTCTATTGTTTACCGTTCCAACAGCAGTCTTTCATTACAATACTCGCATTCCAGCAGCGTATCACCCAACACCAAAAAGCTCTTTGGCAGGTAGGATTCTGAACAGGTAATGCAATTCGGATTCTTGCACGCTGCACCCTTGACGGTTCTGCCACGCAACAACACGGTCGGATTGTCCTTCTTGTTCAAATCCAGCATCATGATAATCAATGCCATCCGCACATACATCCCATACCGTGCCTGATTGAAGTACATCGCACGAGGATCTTCATCCACAGCTACTTCAATTTCATCCACTCTCGGCAGCGGATGCAGAATAATCAAATCCGATTTCGCCGCTTTCAGCTTCTTTGTCGTCAGAATGTATGTGTCTTTCTGCGCCAGATACGCTTCCCGACTCGCAAACCGCTCCTGCTGAATCCGTGTCATATACAGAACATCCAGTTCCGGCAATACTTCCTCCAATGTGGAAACCTCTCGGAACGGACAACCACTCGCTGTCAGAATGTCCTTGACATAAGACGGCAACTTCAATTCCGGTGTGGAAATCAGAATAAATTCATTGCCGGCAAAACAAGTCATCGCCTTGATCAAAGAATGTACGGTTCTGCCATTAATCAAGTCCCCACAAAGACCAATCTTCAGATGGTCAAGCCGTCCCTTTTCACATTTCAGTGTCAGCAAATCTGTCAGTGTCTGTGTCGGATGCAAATGTCCGCTGTCGCCTGCGTTGATTACCGGACAATCTGCGGAAAGTGCTGCTGCCTTCGCTGCACCGGCAACCGGATGCCGCATAACCAGTATGTCTGCATAATTGCTGACAATCTTGGTCGTGTCTTTCAGCGTTTCCCCTTTGGAAACAGAAGAATTTGCCGGATTGTCAAACCCGATCAGACGACCGCCCAACCGCAGCATGGCTGTCTGAAATGACATCTGCGTTCTGGTCGATGGCTCATAGAACAGCGTTGCCATAATCTTGTTGTGACACGCACCAGAATAAACTTCTGGATTGTTCTTGATTTTCTCCCCCAGATCGACGATCTCCTTCCACCAAGAAACCGGATAATCATTCAGATCAATCAGATGCGGATGTTTTGAAGTTACCATAATGAATCCTCCTATTATAATAGTACTACGTCACGCACGTGATACTATTTTTTCCTATCCTCTTTCACGTTCTCCTTTTTATGCGATGTTGCCATCCTGTACAAAATAAACCTGATACCATACTAAGAACATATAAACCGTCCAGATTTTCCGGCTGTTATCTGCCTTACCAGCCCGATGGTCATCCAGCAACTGCACCAGCTTTTCACTGTGGAAGAACTGCTGGGCGGAACTGCTTTCAAACGCTTCCTTGACCGTATTGTAATACGTATCTTCTTTCAGCCATACCCGAATCGGTACTGGGAAACCAAGTTTCTTTTTCGCTGCGGTCTTTGCAGTCTGCGGCGGTGTATCCTTTTTCGCTGCCAACCGCATCGCATATTTTGTGATATACGGTGTGCCACCGCTTTCAGACGGCTTGTGTACCACACGATACCGTGTCGGAATCCGCTGTGCCAACGCCATCACTTCCCGATCAAGGAACGGTACACGCAATTCCAGCGAGTTTGCCATGCTCATCTTATCGGCTTTCAACAGAATGTCGCCAGCCATCCAGAGATGCAGATCCAGATACTGCATTTTTGTAACATCGTCCTTATCTGCTACCTTGTCGTAATACGGCTTGGTAATTGCAGTCGGATCTGGTGCGTTGGTCTGAATTTTCAGCAGGGATTTCCGATCCTTCGGGGAGAACATATAAGCGTTTCCAATAAACCGCTCTTCCAGATCCTTGCCCTTCCGCACAAAGAAATTTACGCCTCTGTGTGCCGGCATTGCCTCTGCTACGTGCATAATGCCACGGCGCAACCCACGTGGCAGCTTTTCATAAGCCGTCGAACCCGGATCGCTGTAGACGTTATAGCCACCGAAAATTTCATCTGCACCCTCACCGGACAGAACAACTTTCAGGGATTTGGATGCCAGATTGCAGACAAAATACAGGGCAACCGCAGCCGGATCAGCAAGCGGTTCGTCCATATGATACTGAATCATTGGCAGATGCGACCAATATTCTTCCGGTTCAATCACCTTGCTATAATTTTTCTTGCCGATTGCTTCCGAGAAGCCTTTTGCCCAACCAATTTCGTTATAGCGTTCTTCTTTGCCGAACCCAACTGTGAATGTCTTATCCACATCGGCAATGGCTGCCACATAACTGGAATCCACACCGCTGGACAGGAAAGAACCAACTTCTACATCGGCGATTTTGTGCGCTTCTACAGAGTTGTGGAAGGTATCGGAAATCTGATTGACCCATTCCTCCAATGTTGGCTTTTCGTCCGCCTCGAACTTGATTTGCCAGTACCGCTGAATGTCCAGCTTTCCGTCCTGATAGATGAAATAATGTGCTGGCGGCAGCTTGTAAACATCCTTGAAGAATGTTTCTGCACATGGAGAATACTGGAATGTCAGATAATTTTCCAACGCTGCTGTATTCAGCACTTTTTTGAACTGCGGATGTGGCAGGAAGCTCTTGATTTCCGAACCGAACAAGAACGTTCCGCCCATCTGTGCGTAATACAACGGCTTGATGCCGAAGAAATCTCTCGCACCAAACAATGTCTTTTTCTTCTTATCCCAGATGACAAAAGCGAACATGCCACGCAGCTTTTGCAGCAATTCCGTGCCATATTCCTGATAGCCATAAAGCAATACTTCCGAGTCGGTTTGTGTGGCAAAGGTGTATCCCTTTTCGATCAATTCCTGCCGGATGGTCTGATAGTTGTAAATCTCGCCGTTGAACACCAACACCAGATTGCCATCCGCACTATAAAGCGGCTGATTGCCGGCATCCGAAACGTCAATGATACTCAACCGACGGTGACCAAGTGCAATGTCCTCGTCAATGTATGTGCCCTCAGCGTCCGGGCCTCTGTGTTTGATGCGGTTGAGCATTTCCTGCAAAACGGCATTTGAGTTGTCGATGTGATTGGTGAAACCTGTAAATCCACACATAGATAAAAACGCCTCCCTGTTTCTTTTCAAAATTGCACTGCTTCTATTTGCAGCGTCTCATATGCTTTCTTTTTATTATACTATATTTTCCGGTTGTTTGCAATCAATTTCCGGAGTTTTTTTTGATGAAATCAAAAACAGGAAATTTTTCTCACGCTTCCATTACAGCTTCCACAGCGACACCCGCTGCCAGACTCGCTTTTGCATCCAGATAGCGTTGATTGGTGCTGCCACGAAAGCGACATTCATAACTTTTTTTGTCCTGCTCAAACCGCCCGTCAATCAAGATGTCTGTCTCTGCCAGCAGTGCCATCCAATCCGGTCGGTTGCTCTGTAACAGCGCTTCAAACGTATAACCCGTATAGGTCACGAGGTTCAACCCTTTTGCATGAATTGCTTTTCCCAGTTCCGCCAGCACAGCCGCCTGACAGAACGGTTCTCCGCCGCTGAATGTCACGCCGTCCAGAAGTGGGTCGCTTGCAATCTGTTCCAACAAAGTATCGGTATCCGTCCATTCTCCGCCCTGCATATCGTGTGTCTGCGGATTGTGACAGCCGGGGCAGTGATGCGGACAGCCCTGTACAAAAATCGTATACCGGATGCCCTCTCCATCCACAATGGAATCTTCTACTGTGCCTGCAATGCGAAGCTGCATACCATTTCCTCCCTCTTTCGCAAAAAATCCTGCAAGCAGTGCTGGCGAAAACCAACACCACCTACAGGAAGAATTATTCTATAAAACCGCTTAGAGCTGATGCTTTACCCGGTCGTGTTCCTCGGAACGCTTTGCGTCGTTGAAACGATCCAGTGTACCAACGAGATAACCTGTAATCCGGCGAATCCGCTCGAATCCAACGTCTCCACTCTGTTCTGTTCTGCCACATTGCGGACAGCTGTCACCGATGATGCCTGTAAAGCCACAGCAAGGATCCCGATCGACTGGATGGTTGACAGAACCGTAACCAATGCCAGCTTCTTTCATGCAGCGAACGACTTTTTCAAATGCAGCGACATTCTGTACCGGATCGCCGTCCATTTCAATGTAGCTGATGTGTCCGCCGTTGGTCAGTGCGTGATACGGTGCTTCCAGCTGGATTTTATCCACGGCACGAATCGGATAATAAACCGGTACGTGGAACGAGTTGGTGTAATATTCCCGATCGGTTACGCCCGGAATGACACCGTACTTTTCCCGATCAATCCGGACAAACCGTCCTGACAAGCCTTCTGCCGGCGTTGCCAATACGGAGTAGTTCAAACCTGTCTTCTTTGACTCCAGATCTGTCCGGTCACGCATTGTCTGTACAATCTTCAGACCGAGTTCCTGTGCTTCCTTGCTTTCGCCGTGATGTACGCCAATCAACGCTTTCAAGGTCTCTGCCAGCCCGATAAAGCCAACGGACAACGTACCATGCTTGAGGACTTCTGCAACGGAATCATCCGGTCCCAGTCCCTCAGAATCCAACCAGACACCCTGTCCCATCAGGAACGGATAGTTCCGCACCTTCTTCTGACACTGAATCTGGAATCGGTCTGTCAGCTGTTCAATGGTCAGATCCAGCATCTCATCCAGCAGTTCGAAGAAACGGTCTACATTGCCATTTGCCTTGATGGCAAGCCGTGGCAGGTTGATAGAAGTAAAGCTCAGGTTGCCTCTGCCCGTTACAATCTCTCTGGTCGGGTCATATTCATTGCCGATGACTCTGGTACGGCAGCCCATATAGGCAATTTCCGTCCGGTAATCACCCGGCTTGTAATATTGCAGGTTATACGGTGCATCCAAGAACGCAAAGTTCGGAAATAACCGCTTTGCAGACACACGACAAGCCAGTTTGAACATGTCATAATTGACATCTTCCTTGTTATAGTTGACACCCTCTTTGACTTTGAAGATGTGAATCGGGAAAATCGGTGTTTCGCCATTTCCCAGACCAGCTTCTTCTGCAAGCAGAATGTTTTCAATGACCATTCTGCCTTCCGGTGTGGTGTCTGTGCCGTAGTTGATGGAGCTGAACGGTGTCTGTGCGCCGGCACGGCTGTTCATGGTATTCAGATTATGAATCAAGGCTTCCATTGCCTGATAGGTCGCACGATTCGTTTCCTTGTAAGCATTCTTTTCTGCAAACTGCTGTACGGTTGCAATCTGCTCTGCTGTCAGCTTTTCTGCCAGCTTTTCTGCTTCGGCTGCCTGATAACCGTTATCGTTGGCAAGGCAAGGAATCAGACCGGTTGTCTTCCGGATTGCATCTGCATAGGCAGTGACCCATTCTTCCGGATTTTCGATTTCTGTCAGCAGCTGTAACGCTCTGGCAACATTCTGTAGATACCGCTTGTGGTAGGTCTTCTTGACACCGCCTGCCATTGCATAATCGAAGTTCGGCACGCTCTGTCCGCCGTGCTGGTCATTCTGATTGGACTGGATGGCGATACATGCCAGTGCAGAATAACTGGAAATATCATTTGGTTCCCGCAGGAAGCCGTGCCCTGTGGAAAAACCGTTTTCAAACAGCTGAATCAGGTCAATCTGACAACAGGTTGTCGTCAATGTCAGGAAATCCAGATCATGAATATGAATATCGCCGTTCCGATGTGCCTTTGCGTGTGCTGGCTTCAGGACACGCATCTCATAAAATTCTTTTGCCGCAGAAGAACCATATTTGAGCATCGTACCCATTGCCGTATCGCCGTCAATATTGGCATTCTCCCGCTTGATGTCGCTATCCTTTGCAGAATCGAACGTCAGCTCATTCATAATCTGCATCAGGTTGGACTTTACTTCCCGATCCCGTGTCCGTTCATAGCGATATAAAATATAAGCTTTTGCAGTTTGTGCATGACCGCACTCAATCAATTCCTTCTCGACAAGATCCTGAATCTCCTCTACAGTCGGTTCTTTCTCGCCGTGCAATTCTTCATACAGTTCGCAGGTTTTCACAGCAATCTGCATGGCTGTTTCCATATCGGTTCCGCCAACGGACTGTGCTGCCCGAAATACGGCACCGGCTATCTTTTGAATATCGAACTGTACCCGTCTGCCATCCCGCTTAATGATATGTAGCATCATAAGTGCGCACGCTCCTTTTAGTATACAAAATATAGTAGTTTGTCCAGCAAAGAGACAATGTATGTTGTGCTTTGTGGTTGCTTATCCAGTATACCGCATTTTTGAGGGAATGTCAAGAGGAAAACGCAAAAACTAATTTTTGTTTGTTTTAGTAGGAAATCAGGTTAAAATTAATACCCACAAGGTATAAAATCAGCCCTGCAATGAGACAGAGAAAAAAAATAATGAAAATCACACGGAAGTGGAAGCGGATTTTCGGGCGGGGGTTGCGTCCTGTGTAAGTCGGCATGGTTTGTTGTGTCGATTTCTTTTTCTTCATAGCAAAATACTCCTTGTCGGTCAGAATGAAAATACGTTCTTCTTTATTATACGGCACAGCGGCAGAAAAATCAAGGGCATTTTACCACGAAACCACAAAAAAAGACGTTCCCACTCTCGTGAAAACGCCTTTTTCTATCGGAACACGTCTCTCGCTTAGTCGCTTACGTACGGCAGCAGGGCAACGTGTCTTGCTCTCTTGATGGCTGTTGTCAGCTTCCGCTGATGATATGCGCAAGTGCCAGTTACTCTTCTCGGCAGAATCTTTGCCCGTTCGGTCATGCACTTTCTCAGCTTTGCGATATCCTTGTAATCAATGACATCAACTCTGTCAACGCAGAACATGCAAACCTTTTTTCTCGGTCTCTTTGCGCCCATTCTTGGTGCTCTTTCCATGGTCTTTTTCCCTCCTTATTCAAATGCAAATTGTTTCAAATTAGAATGGCACTTCTCCATCGCTGAGGATCTCTTCAAAGTCGCTCAGATCGCCCAGCTGGATCGGAACGGAGGACGGCTGCTGTGCCGGCTGCGCTGGTGCGGCTGCTGGCTGCTGCTGTGGTGTCTGATACTGATAGCCACTCTGTCCGGAGGACGGTGCAGCGTAATTGCCGTTTGCCTGTGCTGCTGACTTTGTCTCGCCGAACGTGACATTATCTGCCTGCACTTCCATCGCATAATGCTTCACGCCGTTGTTATCGGTGTAATCGGCATTCTGCAATCTGCCTTCCACAATTGCCATCGAACCCTTATGAAAATAACGGCTGACGAACTCTGCGGTCTGCCGCCAGCAAACGATATTGATAAAATCTGCCTGCCGTTCGCCGGTTGCCTTCGAGGTATAACCACGATCCACCGCCAGACGGATTCTACATACGGCAACGCCGTTCTGTGTCTGCCGGAAATCCGGATCTGCACACAATCTGCCCATCAAAATGACTTTGTTCAGCACAACGCTCCATTCCTTTCTGTTACCATTCTAATTTTGTAAAAGATGACTTATTCTGCTACAACTGTTACCAGGAACCGCAGAACGCCGTCTGTAATGTTCAGAACACGTTCCAGCTCTGTCGGGAAATCCGGAGTTGCTGTAAAAGTATACAGCGCATAGTAACCATCCGGTTCGTCGTTGATCGGGTATGCCAGCTTCCGCTTGCCCCATTCATTCACGTCTTCCAGTGTGGCAGACGCTTCGATCTTGCTCTTGAACTTTTCAACCAGCTCCTTGACAGCATCCTCACCCTTTGTCAGGCTGTAAACTGCCATCAGCTCGTACTTTGCATTCAACTTTGCCACGTAAAACACCTCCTTCTGGATTTCGCCTGCATCGAAATGCAAGCAAGGATAACATATCTATTATAGCAAACTCTGCGGCTGCTGTCAAGCGTTTTTTCAGATTTTTCTCGATTTTTCTCAGAAAAGGAAACAAGCACAGAACAGCAGCACGGCAGAAAAGAATATCTGCACGCCATATTGTGCCAGAATTGCAAGCAGAATATACCATGAATTGGTTCCCCCCTGCATCCGGAGTTTATCCCGATACGTGGTCTGCGGCAGATTTTCCGCACGGATTTTCCGTACCCGACGCAACACAAAACGATAATAAAAATAATTGGCGAAGAAAAGCATCAGCACCCGCAGGGCAAATGACAGGTAAAGGCACACAATATGTGCCCAGTATAACACCGTTTCGTGTGGCTGCAACATCGTGCAGAATGATTGAAATTGTTGTATCATCTGGTCAACCATGCTGGAATAAATGCCGCCCATATTTGCCTGCATGGTCTGCATCGAAGCGATGGTGGTATCGCCATTGACCAGCATGGAATACAACTCAGACGGAATATCCAGCAGTGCAAAACAGGTAATCAGCGCAAACGCCATGCCCCACATTTTCCGGCTGGCAAAATAGAGCGGTGGGAGCAGTGCCCCGATGAGATTCAACGAAAATTTCGAACCAGTCTCCCGAAATTTTTTGAAAATCGGAAGATAGTAGTGATTATTATTGCAGACAAAGTTTGCAACATCTTCCAGACGTTCGCCTTCATAGCTTTCATCCGGATTCATACCGCAGCAAGCATCAGCGGCAGATTCCGGCTGCCATGCTCTCCCAAAATTGGAACCGCTCTGCTGTGCAGACCCTGTATATGCTGTTCGTTCTGTCCGTTCCGCCTGTTCTTTTTGTTCTGTATCGTCTGGCTTCTTTTTTTGTGTAGGCTGCCAACTGCCACCCGTCTGGTGCAGCAATGTATTGATACAATGTCCGTTCACCTGCCAGCAATCCCGATGATACGGCGTGCCGCAATCCGGACACACGACAATATCATCCTCTGATGTAAATGGTTGCTGACAATGGAAACAGGATTCTCCTGCAAAATCTGCCATACTGTCTCACACTTCCTCTCTCTTTTCCCTCTCTCACTTTTTCTGTTCTTTCTTGATTGTCTTCCACTTTTTTGCAATCACAATGCCAGCGGTCGCTGCTGCGGTAATCGTAAAAACGACAAGAACCAGAATGATTTCTCCGACGCTGTTTCCCTGCGCCGCAGCGGTTTCTGTCACAGTTGTTGCCTCTGTTGCGGTTTCTGCTGCCAGCACGGGGAGTCCGCAACAGCAGCACAAGATACAAGCGCAAAGCGCACGGATGCCTGATTTCATAAATCCTCCATTCTGAAACAAAGATACCGCACTGCATCTTGCGACAGTGCGGCATCCGTTTTTTCTTTTCTTACTTACGGAAGCGGTGTGATATGGGACAAATGTTCCAGATAAGAATCATTTTTCTGCAACCGCACATCATTATAAACATCCATACCCGTTCCGGCAGGAATCAGTTTACCAATGATTACATTTTCCTTCAGACCATACAGCATATCGCTCTTACCACGAATTGCCGCATCGGTCAATGCCTTTGTTGTTTCCTGGAAGGAAGCAGCAGACAGGAAGCTGTCTGAGCTGGAGGAAGCCTTTGTGATACCTTGCAGCACCGGTGTGGTGGTAACCAGTTCTACTTCCGGTTCGCCATTTTCCATCCGTTCCTGCAAGCCCTGATTGATATCCTCTACCTTCCGCTTGTCAATCAACGTACCCGGCAACAGATAGCTACTACCAGATTCTTCAATCTTCACCTTCCGCAGCATCTGCCGTACAATGACTTCGATGTGCTTATCGTTGATATCAACACCCTGCAACCGGTATACCTTCTGTACTTCGCTGATGATGTAATCCTGTACAGCGTGTACCCCAAGGATGGTCAGAATGTCGCCCGGGAAGATGTTACCTTCTGTCAGACGAGTACCCTTTTCAATTTCCTCTCCCTCTTTGACACGAATCTTGAGGTTGTAGTGAATCGGGTAGGATTCAGACTCGCCTGTCATCTGATTGGTGACAATGACAGTTCTTGCTGTCTTCACTTCTTCAATATGAACTGTACCGCCCAGACGTGCCAGAATAGCTGCATTCTTCGGATGTC
>CAYNPC010000033.1:0-9277 GCA_964399025.1 uncultured Ruminococcus sp.
TGGTAGACGCCGGCTTCATCTGAGGCGAAACTTATGTTTCGCCTTCTTTCTTTTTATGGGGAAAATAGCAATCGGCTACATCGTTGACAAAACACGATGTAGCCGATTTTTTTGTTTAGATATCTTCTTCGCACTCTTCAACTGCTTCCTTTGGATTTGCAATACCAAACAATACCTTTACAATGCCGTTTCCATAACGATCTACCATCATGACGTTCGTATAAAGATTCCGTCGAATCTGATCCTGTGTCGGCACAGTATCACCGCAGCAGTGTGCTGTCTTGTAGCGAATTTCTCCATCATCAAAATCCATCTCGAAATTGCCAAGCTTGATGCCGTAATTCGCACGTGTCAGAAATTCAGCCATATTCGTTCTGATTTTCTCCTCATCTGCCTGCAATGGTAAGATGGAGTAGATGGTGAAAGCTGTTTCTGAAACAGAAAATATAAGTCGGACTTTCTTGATTTTGCTCTGCACGGACAAAGCAGTCCGAATGACACCATTTTCGTCACAAGAGTTGAATTTCCAGTCATCTTCCTCCAAGAAACGCTCAATTTCGTTTGCAATTTCTGTAGAATAATTTCTTGCCATGGATAGGACTCCTTTCGTATTGTAAAATAGTGAAATCGTATAAAAGCAACAAATTTCATGCTGCTATGGTTATAATATATCACATTTTATCTGAAATGTCAACCCTATTTTTGAAAAAAAGAGAAAAAATATCACAGATCTGGGAAAATAGAGAGGCTTCTCTGCAAAATGCCATTCATATAGGCAATCAACGTTCCATAATTTGTGAAAGGCACACCATCCCGATCAGCCAACTGTTCCCGATGTTGCACAACACGAGGTTGCAACATACATCCGCCACAATGTACCACAAGCGCATATTCCTGCAACGTTTCTGGAAAAGCCGTACCAGATGTCAGCGAAAAATCCAACTGTTTTTTTGTATACTTCTGAATCCAGTTCGGCAATTTTACCGCACCAATATCATTGCACTGTCGGTGATGTGTACAGCCCTCCGCAATGAGAATGCGATCATGTTCTTGCAGCGTTTCCAACGTTCTTGCAGCTGCCACTGCCTTTTGCAGCACCCCATTATAACGGGCATACAGAATAGAAAACGAAGTCAGCGCAATTTCCGGCGGAACAATTTGATTGACCATCTGAAAAACCTGACTGTCCGTAATCACCAATTTTGGCGGTTCTTTTAAAGTCGCAAGCAAATGAGAAAGCTGTGCCGGTTGCACCACCAGACAAATGGCTTCTCTGTCCAGAACAGAGCGGATTGCCTGCACTTGTGGCAAAATAATGCGATTTTTCGGCGCAGATTCATCAATCGGCGTGACCAGTAAAACCAAATCTTCTTTCTGGACGAAATCACCCAGCAACTTTTTTTCTGTTTCAGGCGCATTTTTCTGATAGAGCGCACAAATCTGTTCCTTCAGTTCCTGTATGTGAAATCCTGTTTTTGCGCTGACAGCAATGGCATCTTCTGGAAGTTGCTCTGGCATCGCCACATCACACTTGTTGTACACTTCCAGAAATGGAATGCCCTTTGCTTGTAACTTGTTTTCAAGTGCCTGTTCCTGTTCCGTTTTTCCAACTGCACAATCCATCACAACAACTGCAAAATCTGTGCGTTGCAAGATTTCATATGTCTTTTGCATCCGCAATGTGCCCAGCGCACCACTGTCATCCAATCCGGGCGTGTCAATGATAACGACAGCACCCAGCGGCAACAATTCCATGGCTTTCCGGACAGGGTCGGTGGTTGTGCCCTTCACAGGGGATACGATGGACATGGTTTGATTGGTAATGGCATTGACCAGACTGGATTTTCCAGCATTGCGTTTGCCAAAAAAAGCAATGTGAATCCGGTCAGCACTTGGCGTTTCATTGCGTGTTGCTTCCATAATAAACTCCTTTCTTATCTCGTCAGAATCGGAAGTCTCGTTTGCCAGCTTGCATATCTGCAATGTGTGCAGTTGCAATCTGCCGAACTTTTTCATTGGGAATGTTCTGCAATTCCTGTTGTATCAATGCTTTCCCGACCGCACGGGTTTCCGGACTGGCATAGTCTTCCAGATATTCATTCAAGGTCATCAACGCATTCGGATGGCAGCAATTCTGAATTTGTCCGCTTTTGCAGAGAGACATAAAGCGATCGCCCGTTCTGCCCTCTCGATAGCAAGCCGTACAGAAACTCGGAATATATCCCAAATCCATCAGCCATTTGACCACTTCATCCAGTGACCGTTGGTCACTCACATCAAATTGTGCAGAATTTTCCGATACGGGTTCCGGTTCACAGTAGCCGCCGACACTGGTACGAGAGCCACCGCTTACCTGCGAAACGCCCAGTTTCAGAACCCGTTCCCGCACTGCCTGACTTTCTCTTGTGGAAATAATCATACCAGTATAAGGAACTGCAATCCGAATCAGCGTACAGATTTTTGCAAAAGTAGTATCATCAATGCTGTTGTCGAACGCAGTCGGGTCAATATCATCTGCCCGTTTGATGCGAGGGACACTGATGGTGTGTGGGCCAACGCCGTAAGTCGCTTCCAGATGTTCAGCGTGCATCAACAGACCAACCAATTCGTAAGGGTAGGTCTGCAAACCGAACAAAACGCCCAGACCAACATCATCAATCCCACCTTGCATAGCACGATCCATCGCCTCTGTATGATAAGCATAGTCATGCTTCGGGCCAACCGGATGCAGCTTTTCATACTGTTCCTTGTGATACGTCTCCTGAAAGAGAATATACGTGCCAATTCCAGCATCATGCAGTTTGCGATAATTTTCCACTGTCGTGGCAGCAATGTTGACATTGACACGACGGATTGCCCCATTTTTGTGCTGGATGTGATAGATGGTATCAATGGACTCCAGAATATATTCAATGGGATTGTGAACCGGATCTTCGCCGGCTTCCAATGCAAGCCGTTTGTGTCCCATATCCTGAAGGGCAATGACTTCCTGTCGGATTTCTTCTTGTGTGAGCTTTTTCCGGCAGATGTGCTTGTTTTTGGCGTGATAAGGACAGTAAACACAACTGTTCACGCAGTAATTGGAGAGATACAGTGGCGCAAACAATACAATGCGTTTGCCGTAATAATCAATTTTGATTCGTTTCGCCAGGTCGTAGAGCAATACCCAGACCGCCTCATCCGGACACGCCAACAGAACAGCTGCCTCTCGGTGCGTCAGTCCCCTTTTTTCGTTTGCTTTTTGCAGAATAGACTGAATCAGTGACAGATTGTTTTTGTTTTCTTGCGCATAAGCAAGCGTTTCTGTTACTTCCTCATGGCAAAGAAATGATTCTGCCGCTGTAGAACGTGGATCGTACATAACAGGATCTTCCTCCTTTTGCGTATTATAATAGATTACAAATTCATTATAGCACCCTCTGTTTTCTTTGTCAATGCACGATACTTGCAAAAACAAACGACGAAATCCAGCGAAACAAAGCACAAAATAGATGAAAAATATGAAAAATAAGGTTGACATTTTATATATTTTGTGCTATGCTATAAGAGGTGAAAATCGTTTTCATACAAGAAAGGACTGGAAAATATGAAACAAAGAAAATATGGAAAACACTTTTTTGCAGCCGCTGTGTCAGCGGTGATGGCGGTCACGTCACTGGCAGTTACCGTACCGACGATGCAGACTGCCGCAGCAGATCTGGAACTGGACAACTACGCAAAGTTGTTGCAGTACTCGCTGTATTTTTACGATGCCAATATGTGTGGCGAAAATGTCGGCGAAGATTCTGCTTTCAGCTGGAGAGACGATTGCCACACCGGAGACTTGATTCCGGGCGGCTTCCACGATGCCGGTGACAACATCGAATGCGGTCTGACCATTGGGTTTACTGCTTCCACGATGGGCTGGACGTACTATGAGTACAAAGACCAGTTCACCAAAACCGGTACAACGGCGCATTATCAGAAAATCATGGACTATTTCGGCGACTTTATGAAAGCGTCTACGACACGTTCCAGCAGTGGGGAAGTAACCGCTCTGGTATATCAGGTCGGCAATGCAGGATCAGACCACTCGACGTGGGCACCGCCGGAAATTATGTCCAATCGTGACAGCAGCGAAACTTACACCAGCAGTAACGGTGCCAGTGACGTAGCAGCAGAATATGCCGCTGCATTGGCGCAGAACTACATCAACTTCGGCAATGAAGAAGATCTGGATTATGCGATTGCGCTGTATAACTTTGCTGACAAATATCGTACCATTACATATGACAATGCAACTTACACAAGCCGGAATGTACAGTGTGATATTTCCTGGGCAGCTGGTTGGTTGTATCTGGCAACGGGAGAGAGTGCCTATCTGACAGAAAATGCGAAGTATATTAACTGTTCGGACAACTGGACATATGACTACTTCTATGGTAACGTCTGGTTGGGTGCTGCGATTGTAAACGCAGAAGTTACAGGAAATTGGAGCACCGTTACGAATTATATCGGTGGCGTGGTAAATTCCAATCAGAATCAGTTCTATGTTATGAACTCTTGGGGCAGTGCAAGACACAACACATTGATGCAGCTGTGCGCACTGGTAACATCCAAGTATGAGGCATCCGGTGTTGATTACACTGCATGGGCACAGAAACAGATGAATTACATTCTGGGCGATAACGATGCCAATGTTTGTCTGGTTGTTGGTTACAACGATGTTTCTGCGACTTCTCCGCACCATCGTGCTGCTTCCAATCTGAGCATCAGTCCGGACTGGAGCGAATACAACAACTGGAACGGTAGTTATTCCGCTACAAATGGACACACGCTGTATGGCGCACTGTGTGGTGGCCCGACTGGTACCAGCTTTACCACGTATCAGGATACGGCAAAGGATGCGACTTCCAACGAAGTAGCACTGGACTATCAGGCTGGTCTGGTTGGTGCAGCAGCAGCACTGTACGCTGCATATGGCACAGGAAATGTCGTTGCAGAGATTGGTGACGAAGTAACCGTTTATCCGCAGGAAGTTGCGATTGCAAATGGCGGATCTGTTGAAGAAACCACAACGACCACGACCACGACAACCACCACAGAGGAAACCACAACGACAACCACAACGACCACTACTACCACAACGACAGAAGAAACTACAACAACAGAATCCACAACAACAACTGCTGAAACAACGACCACACCGGAAGAAACAACTACTACAGCAACAGAAACAACCACACTGCCGACCGAGACAACCGTTACCACGACCTTGCCGGCAGAAACCACAACGACTGTGACCACTGCGACATCTGTATCGGAAGATGATATTCGATATGGAGATACCAATGGAGACGGTGTCGTTGACTTGCGGGATGCAATTACGCTGAATAAGTACTTGGCAGGCATTGTTGATCTCACAGATTACCAGAAACTCTGCGCAAACTGTGATATCTCAGACGGTACCTCCAATATCAATGAAGAAGATGCTTCTGCATTGGTACAGTATACGATTATGCTGATTTCAGACCTGCCGGTTCGGTGATAGGATGTCATTCAGGGAGAATATCTGAAAGATGATTTTGTCGCACAATGCCGAAAGGCGTTGTGCGATTTTTTTCTTTACAAGTCGCTTGATTTCCTGTATAATATAAGAGTAGAAAGGTACTTTTGTGAAAGGGAGAATCAATATGAAAAAAATGATAAGAAAAGGATTGTGCGTGTTGCTGTCAATGGTGGGATTTCTGCAAGGAACAATGGGCATGACGGGAAGTGCCTTGGCGTATTCGAATGAAACCGTTACAGTACAAGCGGAAACGCAGGATATTCTGGAATGGGAACAGTTTCAGTATCTTGCCTCAGAAGAAGAAGTAACCATTATCGGCTATACAGAGACCATTTCTGGTGCGCTGTCGATTCCGGCTACCATAGGAGATTTACCTGTCACCAGAGTGGAAAACAATGCGTTTTCCGGACAAAACGACCTGACAGAAGTGGAAATTCCTGCGACCGTGACGGAAATCGGGAGCACAGCGTTTTCCGGCTGCAAATCGCTGGAATCCTTTGTGGTATCGGAAGACAATCCGGCGTATTGTGTGAGAAATGGATTTCTGTTGGATAAAAGCGAGGATATGCTGATTCTCTGTCCGGTCGGTAGAAAAGGCATCGTGGATGATATTCCGGATACCGTTCGTCTGATTTCCGATTCTGCGTTTGCAGATTGTGAGGAGCTGACGGATGTGGTATTGCCGCCGTCTGTGATGGTAATCGGAAAGCTTGCCTTTTTCGATTGTATCTCGTTGCAATCTGTCACATTGTCGGAACAGTTGCAAAAAATCGGAGATGTTGCATTCCTGAACTGCGCTTCTCTGAAAGAAATCTACGTGCCGGAAAACGTGGCAACCATTTCTGCATTTTCCCTCGGCTATGTGTCCAATGAAACTGCCGACGGATATGAACCAATTGCTGATTTTACCATTCGGGGATACTACAACACAACCGCAGACCAGTATGCAGCGGAGAATGATTTTGTATTTATTGGAATGAATAGAGAACCAGTTGCTACGGAAACAACCACGACTGCGACAGATGAGTCGATGGTTACGACAACGACGATGGCGACCATGACAACAACGGTTGTTACAACAACCATTGTCACAGCAGCCAGTGTCACAACGACGACAGCGATGACAGCAACGACGGCGATGACAACAACAGCAGCAATGACAACGACGACAGCAATGACGACAAACACAGCAGAAAGCACCATGATAGATGATGCGAAGATGGGCGATGTGGACGGAGACGGAATCGCTTCCGTAGAAGATGCGGTTCTTGTGCTGACCTATTATGCGAAACGGGCAGCCGCACTGTCGCCTTATCTGGTGACAGAAACCGATGAAGAAGCGGAACAAATGGCGTTTTTGTGCGCTGACATGGATGGAGATGGAACGTTGTCGATAGAAGATGCCGTTCTGATTTTGGAGAAGTATGCAAAACAATCTGCTGGATTGTTATAAGAAACGTTACAATGAAAATGCGAGGATAAAAAAGGAAGGAAGAATCAGAAAATGAGTGCATGGAAGAAAACAGGAAAACGTTTTCTGGCGGCATTGCTGGGAGCAGCGTTGCTGCAAACAACGTGTGGCACGGCTGTCAACGTCACAACGACAGCGGCTGATACCGATACAGAAACAGAAGTGGAGTATAATTATGCGAAAGCACTGCAATACTCTGTCTACTTTTACGATGCCAATATGTGCGGAACAGAAGTAACCGAAAACAATCAGTACAGCTGGCGTGGCGATTGCCATACTTATGATGCGAAAGTGCCGTTACAACCGATGACAGATGCCAGCGTTGGCACGAATCTGTCCCAATCATTTATTGACGAGTATCAGGATATTTTGGATCCGGATGGGGATGGCTACGTTGACGTTGCCGGTGGATTTCACGATGCCGGTGACCATGTCAAGTTCGGAATGCCGGAAAACTACGCCGCTTCGACACTGGGATGGGGCTATTATGAATTTCGGGATGCTTACGAAGAAACCGGTCAGGATGACCACATCGAAACCATTCTGCGGTATTTCAACGATTATCTGATGAAATGTACTTTTCGGGATGAAAACGGCGATGTCATTGCCCATTGTTATCAGGTCGGCGATGGCGATATCGACCACGCTTTCTGGGCTTCTCCAGAAGTGGATTCGATGGCGAGACCGGCGTTTTTCCTGACAGCAGATAAGCCACAGACAGATTATGTTGCTTCCGCCGCTGCTTCTCTGGCGATTAACTATCTGAACTTTAAGGATACCGATCCGGAATATGCAGAAACATCGCTGGATTACGCAAAGGCGTTGTTCCGGTTTGCACAGACAAATGAAAAGCAATTGAGTGACAACGCAGATGGTCCGAAACAGTATTATGTTTCTTCCAAGTGGGAAGACGATTACTGCTGGGCAGCGGCGTGGTTGTATAAGATTACAGGGGATACGCAGTATCTGGAAGAAATCTATCCGTATTATGATTACTATGCAGCACCGTGTTATGTTTACTGCTGGAATGATATGTGGAACGGTGTACAGTGTATCTTAGGCGAGATTTCAGAAGAAACCCCGCTGAAAGAGGGCGAATACACCTATCCGAACTTCATCAATGCCTATAAAGAGGCAGCCGGAAAGAGTCCTTATGAAGAGATGGACTGCTGGCAATCGGTTTCAGAAGCCATTGAAAAATATATGAGTGGTGGCGTTGGCACCGTGACACCGGCAGGATATTTCTGGTTGAGCACTTGGGGTTCTGCACGATATAACACCGCAGCACAGCTGACAGCATTGGTATATGATAAGTACAACAACGATGGCAAGCCGTCTGCATACAGCGAGTGGGCACAGGAGCAGATGCAGTACCTGATGGGCAATAACCCGTTGAATCGTGCTTATATCGTTGGCTATAGCGACAATGCTGCAAAATATCCGCACCACCGTGCTGCTTCTGGTCTGACAAGATGTGAAGATACCAGAGAACAGCGTCATGTTTTGTACGGCGCATTGGTTGGCGGTCCGGATGCATCGGATAATCACAACGATGTCACAGCAGACTATATCTACAATGAAGTCACCATTGACTACAATGCGGCTTTTGTTGGGGCTTGTGCCGGATTGTATACCTATTTTGGCGATGACAGCATGCAGATAACAGAAGACTTTCCACCGGCTGACACTGCCGACGGAGAAGAAGGCAGCGGTAACAGCTACTGGGTTGAAGCATTTGCTGTGGACAATCCGTGCAGTGGCGGAGCAGGTACGACAAAGTTCTCTCTGAAAGTAATGACCGATTCTACCACCCCACGGACAGATATTACCATACGGTATTATTTCAGCACAGCTGAGATGCAGGATTCCAGTTCTGTCATGGTCAATGAGTTGTATGATCAGGCAGCGGTAGAGGCTTCGCCAGCGAATGGTGTGATTTCAGGACCATATCAGTATGATGCTTCTTATGATCCGGACATCTATTATTTTGAAGTGGCGTGGGATGGTTATACCATAGCAAATTCCAATAAGAAATATCAATGTGAAGTCGGCTTGTATTACGGCGATACATGGGATGCTTCGAATGACTGGAGCTATCAGGATCTGGCAGTGTTGACGGATTCAGAAATGTTTCAGGATGGAAATGAATTGAAGACAGATTATATCTGCGTGTACGCAGGTGGAGAACTGGTTGGCGGAATCGAGCCGGACGGCAGCACCCCGACACAGGAAGAAGGAAGTACAACCACAACTACAAC
>CAYNPC010000033.1:9377-14390 GCA_964399025.1 uncultured Ruminococcus sp.
ACTGCGACACAAACAACTACCGCAACCACCGCTTCGGAAACAGATGTCATTTGTGGGGATGTAGACGGCAACGGCGTTGTGGATCTGATTGATGCCATCTATCTGAATAAGGCAATGGCAAATATCATCGTATTGTCCGACACGGCGAAAAAATCTGCGGATTGCAATTTGGATGGAGCGGTAAATGATGAGGATTGTAGCATTCTGTTGCAGTATGTCATCATGCTGATTCCGGATTTACCATATCAGGCATAACAAAGAAAGGGTTTTACATTTTGAATACAGAACAAATTACAGAAGTCAAAAACATTTTCAAAGGAAAACAGTTCCAGAAGCTGTTTTCCGGCGATACAGAAAACACGTTGATTCAGTTTTTCCGGTACTGCTTCGTTGGCGGCTTTGCAACGGTTGTAGACTGGGCGTTATCCTCCCTGTTGTTCTATCTGGTATTTTCAGGGACAGGCTATGCAGCACTCTGCAATGGCATTTCTTTTGTTGCCGGTCTGCTGGTCAACTATGTGCTGAGCACCTTCTGGATTTTTAAAACATCACGGGTCAAAAATCGCTTTCTGGAGTTTCTTTCCTTTGCAGCGATTGGACTGGTTGGGCTGCTGTTGACCATTGCCATTACCAAGGGCTTTGCTTGGGCTTTGGCAGATGTCACCAGTCTCTATCAGATTATCAGTAAGGCAATTTCAACTGCGGTTGCCTTCTTCTGGAATTTTTTTGCCAGAAAGTATCTGTTGTATACGAAGAAAGACTGACCGCAGCACATCGACTGTCTATGTGACAGCAGAAAGGCGGGAATGGTATGAAATTATTGTTTATCGGTGCAACGCATGAAGTGACAGGCAGCTGCACCTATCTGGAAGCTTGTGGGAAACGGATTCTGATTGATTACGGAATGGAGCAGGGACAAGACGTATACGAAAACGTGCGGGTGCCGTGCACGCCAGCTGACATTGATCTTGTTTTGCTGACCCATGCACATATAGACCATTCCGGTCTGCTGCCGTTGCTCTATGCCGGCGGATTCCGAGGGGCGATTCACGCAACGCAGGCGACGGTTTCGCTCTGCGAGATTATGTTGCGAGACAGTGCACACATTCAGGAGTTTGAAGCCTCTTGGCGCAACCGCAAAGCAAAGCGCAGCGGAGATGACAGCTATACGCCGTTGTATACGGTACAAGAAGCGGTTGCGGTGCTGGAACATTTTGTAGGGCATCCTTATGGAGAAAAAATTCAGATTGCAGAGGGCATTGTCATCCGGTTTCTGGATGCTGGTCATCTGCTGGGTTCTGCCAGCATTGAAATCTGGTTGACAGAGGGAAATGTACAGCGAAAGCTGCTGTTTTCCGGCGATATCGGCAATTTCCATCAGCCGCTGATACGAGATCCGCAGTATGCAGAAGAAGCGGATTATGTGGTGATGGAGTCAACCTACGGAAACCGACTGCACGAAAAACCCAAGAATTATATACAGGATCTGATTACAATTCTGATTACGACATTCCAGCGTGGCGGCAGTGTGATTATTCCGTCTTTTGCGGTTGGCAGAACACAGGAACTGCTCTATTTTCTGAAACAAATCAAAGATCAGAAATTGCTGGGAGCGTACCAGAATGTGCCGATTTATATGGACAGTCCGCTTGCCATTGAAGCAACAGAAATTTTTTTGCGGAACGAAGAGAGCTGTTTTGATGAAGAGGCGTTGGCTTATGTGCAGCGTGGAGAAAACCCGATTGGCGTTTCCGATCTGAAAGTTGCAGTGACCAAGGAAGCTTCTGTGGCAATCAATACCGATAACCGACCAAAAATCATTATTTCGGCGAGTGGCATGTGCGAAGCCGGCAGAATCAAACATCATCTGAAACACAATCTCTGGAAAGCAGAAAATACCATTTTGTTTGTTGGCTATCAGGCAGCTGGCACATTGGGACGACGGTTGCTGGACGGGGCAAAGTATGTGACGTTATTCGGAGAATCCGTACAGGTTGCAGCGCAGATTTGTCAGCTGCAAGGCATGAGCGGCCATGCAGATTGTAACGGATTGTTGCAGTGGATTCACTCGGTGCAGGGCGTGAAAAAAGTGTTCGTGATTCATGGAGAGACCAGCGCAGCCGATGCATTTACAGCGACGTTGCAAGCCCAGTCCATCTCCGCTTATGCGCCATATAGTGGAACGGAATTTGATTTGGAGAGCGGACAATTCCTGCGAGAAGCAGCCCCTGTCTACATTGAAAAGCACAAGACGGAAAAACATTCTGCCAGCTATGAACGCTTGCGAGTTGCACTGGAACGTGTCACGGACTACGTGCAGAACGCAAAGGGCTATTCCAATAAGGAACTGGCACAAATGGCAGATCAGCTGTTGCAGCTGTATCATAAATGGGAACGATAACAAAGTGAAATCCAAGAAAGGAACGAAATCATATGCAAGAAAACAATGTCATTCTGGAGCACATTTACAGCCGTAGAAGTGTCAAGCAGTACACAAACGAACCGGTATCGGAAGCGGCTTTGCAGCAGATTGTGAAAGCAGGGCAGTATGCACCGACGGGAAGAAACCTGATGGCAACGAAATTTGTCGTAGTACAGAATCCGGAAATCCGGAATCAGCTGTCCGCCATGAATGCTTCCATTATGGGCGTGGAAAAAGACCCATTCTATGGCGCACCAGTTGTCATCTGGGTGCTGGCAGACAGAACCGTACACACCTATGTAGAAGACGGTAGCCTTGCGATGGGCAATCTGCTGTTGGCAGCACATGCGCTGGGATTAGGCAGTTGCTGGATTCATCGTGCGAAAGAAATGAGTGAATTGCCGGAGGGGCGTGCGCTGCTGCAACAGTGGGACATTCCGGATACGTATATCGGCGTTGGTTGCTGTATCGTCGGACATACGGATGGTGTCATTCCGGAACAGAAACCGAGAAAAACCGATCAGGTTGTCGTGGTTGCGTAAAAAATCAGGAAATATCGTGACGAAACGGTTTGTTTTATAGACAAAAAGAAAAATAAATATAAATTATCGGATTTTTATCTTGACAACAGAACGAAAATATGTTAAGATGAAATTCCATGATTCGCTATCATGCTTTTTGAGAATAACAGGACTACTGTCTGTGTAAAACAGATGGGCTGCTGTATTTGATTGCTGTTTTCTACGGAAACAGCGGAAAATAACAGAAAGAGGTGAAAATACATGAAAAAGGGACTGCACCCGACTTTTGAAAAGACAACCATTACTTGTCATTGCGGTAACGTAATGGAAACGATGTCTACCAAGAAGGATATCAAAGTAGAAATCTGCGCAAAATGTCACCCGTTCTTTACCGGCAAACAGAAGCTGGTTGATACTGGCGGACGTGTTGACCGTTTCAAGAAGCGGTTTAATCTGGATAAGTAAGCGAACAAACAAAGATCGTTCTTGTGAGAGAAACAGATCTTACCTGTACGCAAACAGACCAACGGAGCAGGACGGTAAGCAGTTATCTTACCGTCCTGTTTGTCTACACGAGGAGAAGGGAGGCCTTTCCATTGGGGTATCGAACCATTGCTGAAGCAGTAACGGTCTCTTTTGTGGAGAAAAAGTCAGAATTTATTGCAACGTTGGTGCCGGTGCAGACAGCAGAAGCTGCCATTGCCTGCATTGACACGGTACGAAAAGAAAATCGAAAAGCAAAACACAATGTCTATGCGTATCTTCTACGGGAAAACAATATGACACGATATTCCGATGACGGCGAACCACAGGGAACTGCTGGCGTGCCAGTACTGAATGTACTACAAAAAAACCAGCTGATTGATGTCTGTTGTGTGGTAACACGGTATTTTGGTGGCATTCTGCTGGGCGGTGGCGGTCTGGTACGGGCGTATTCCCACAGTGCTGCGCTGGCGGTAGAAGCGGCAGCGGTACAGACAATGGTGACCTGTTACCCGATGACACTCCAGATGCCGTATACTTTATATGGAAAAGTATCCTATCAGTTGCCGCAGTTGCCAGTTTTACAGCAGGATGCTGTCTTCGGCGATACCGTAACCATATCATTGTTGGTGCCGGAGACGATTGCAGCGGCATTTCAAGCAGATATGATAGAGTTGACCAACGGAGAAATTGACCTTCAGGTAGGGACGCTGCAATATGCAGATTTTGCCGCCGTTGCCGACCGGTTGCCAGAAAGCAGGTGACGGCAGAATGGTTTCGGATGTGTTTCTGGAACAATTGCGCACAGCAAATCCGATGGAAGAAGTGGCAAATGCCTATGTGAATCTGAAACGACGTGGGCGAACGTATGTTTGCAATTGCCCATTTCATTCTGAGAAGTCCCCTTCCTGCACAATATTTCCCGACACCCAGAGCTTTTATTGCTTTGGTTGCGGCGCAGGCGGCGATGTCATTACTTTTGTGGAGCGCATGGAAAATCTGGACTTCACGGAAGCTGTGAAGTTGTTGGCACAGCGCAGTGGTCTGACCGTGCCGGAACAGGATGGAACGGCGGAACAACATGCCCGATTGCGCAGACAATTGCTTGCAGTCAATCGGGAAACGGCAAATTTTTATTATCGGCAGCTGACTGGCGCAGACAAGCGTGGCTTACAATATTTTATGAAACGCCGTCTGACGACAGCAACGATTAAAAAATATGGATTGGGATTTGCGCCGGATACATGGGATGCGTTGACCAATCATTTGCGACAGCAAGGATTCACGGAAGAGGAATTGTTGCTGGCAGATGTATCACACCGCTCCAAACGGGGCAAACTATATGATGCATTCCGCAATCGTGTTATATTTCCGATTGTCGATTTGCGGGGCAATGTGATTGGATTTGGCGGCAGAGTGCTGGACGACAGCCAGCCAAAATATCTGAACACGGCACAAACACCTGTCTTTGATAAAGGGAAAAACCTGTTTTCCATGCAATTTGCAAAAAATGCGCCCAGCAAAACAATGATTCTGGCAGAAGGTTACATGGATGTCATCGCTGTCAATCAGGCTGGCTTTGAAAAT
>CAYNPC010000034.1:0-10251 GCA_964399025.1 uncultured Ruminococcus sp.
GAGAAAAAAGCGGCGCAAAAAAACTTTTATAATCGAGTACGCTCAAACGGGCGTTACCCACCCTCCCCAGTGGGAGGGTCAGTCAGCAAAACGCCTTTGTCAACGAAGCGGTGGGTGGGGTAGACGATCCAACGGCACGTTGGTCGAGTACGCTCTCACGAACGTTGGGTTAGTTGTCAACGAAGCGGCACGCTGGTTGTGGAGGAGAGTGGCTTGCGGAGCTGCTCAGCATCGTGACGATCCGGTGACTTGACAGGACAGTCCGGATCTGCATACCCGACGAGCAGGACGTTGACCGGAACTTGCTCCGCCGGAATCTGGAACTCCTCCCGAAGTACTTCCGGTCGGAACCGACACATCCACAAAGTCCCCAGCCCCTGTTCTGTGGCAGCCAGCATCATGTGGTCCGTTACAATGGTGGCATCAATTTCGGCAATGCTGTGATCGTCGTATTTGCGAACCCATGCGCACGTTGTGTCTACACAGACAATCAGTGCCATCGGTGCATGGTACAGCTGTGGAATCCCAGTTGCATGTGCCAATTTTTCCATGCCCTCTGGTGTCTGGACAATCAGAATCCGTTGGGGCTGTGCATTGACACCGGTAGGCGCTACACGACCAGCCTCCAGAATATAAGCGAGTTTTTCCGGCTCTACCGGTTTGGGCAGATATCCCCGTACGGAATACCGCTTTTTTGCAAGTTCTAAGAAATTCATCACAAGTCCTTTCTGCCGCAGCATAGGATCGCTCCGGCTCTTTTGCAGTAGTTTTCATAGATGGCAACATCGCACAAAGAATGCCTGACGGCTTTGCACGGTATTGCCAGTCATCTTTTGCACGCTTGCGGAAAATAAAAAAACAGACTGCAAAAACAGCCCGTTTTTTCTATAAAAAGAGGAAAATATGAAAAACAAATATCAGCGGAACCATACAGGAATGACATGCACTGCATCGTCTGTATGCTCTGCGTTCCGATCTATCATCTTTATTATACACGATCTGCGGTCAAAAATCAATTGCTGGAAAAGAGAAATATCACAACATGTTTTGTGCAAACTATACAATTTCGAGAGAATCCGTCCGGCGGAGATTGCCGTAATTGCACATGGAGGGGGAGGAAGGCCGGGCAGGAATGGTGCTGCATCGGTGTGACCGAAACAATTTTTTGAAAAAAATTGAAAAAAGGCTTGACAAATGCAAAAAAATGGAGTATAATATAAAAGCTGGTTTACGAAACGGAAGAGACGCTTTTGAAACCTGTTATGACATGGAGAGATGTCCGAGTGGTTTAAGGAGCTGGTCTTGAAAACCAGTGATTCCGCAAGGAACCGTGGGTTCGAATCCCACCCTCTCCGCCATTCATTTTTCACACTTGCAGAAATACCCAAGTGGTGAAGGGGCTCCCCTGCTAAGGGAGTAGGTCGGGAAACCGGCGCGAGGGTTCAAATCCCTCTTTCTGCGCCAATTTAATTTGGTGAAACGTCTACGTGTTTTGGCACGTGGACGTTTTTTATTTTTACAAATATGCAAAAACTACCTGTGATAGCAGCTGCATTTTGTGTCATACTACTATTGCGGCACAAACACCGCAAACACGTTGAAAAGAATGAGAAAGGTGATTTTTGATATGAAGGGCGAATTTACGCAGAAGGGCAAAGAAGCCATGGAACGGTTTAAGATGGAATCTGCCAACGAAGTGGGCATCGACCTGAAGCAGGGTTACAATGGTGACCTGACAGCGAGACAGGCTGGCTCAATCGGTGGCATGATGGTCAAGAAAATGATTGATTCCTATAAGATGCAGTAACTGCCGCTGAAAATCGTTTTTTCAAGGCATATGCAACAAAATCCCCGTCCGATACCTTGTGTATGGGACGGGGATTGTTGCGTTCAACTGCTGTGCACCGCTGTGGTTTTCTCTTTTGTGAAACAGAATTGCTTCTGCTGAACAGACAATAGGATCTGATCCCCTGCACCAATGCGCTCCTGTAACAACTGCTGTGCCAGTGGTGTTTCTACCTGCTCTGTCAAATACCGGCGCATGGGACGTGCACCATACCGCCCTGTTTCTGGGGCATCGGCAAGCTGCTGCACGGCATCTTCTGTAAAATGCAACTGAATTTGCAGTCGCTGCATCCGTTCTTGCAAATTTTGCAGCAACTTTTCTGCAATCTGGCAGAGCTGTTCCTGCGTAAGGCGGCGAAATGGAATCACGGCATCCAATCGTCCCAGAAATTCCGGTGAGAAATGCTGCTGCAATGTGGTTTCCCACAAATCCGATTGCGTTTGTCCAAATCCAACCACTGACTTTCCATCGTTGCCCCCTAAATTTGAGGTCATAATCAGAAGGGCATTGGTAAAATCCGTCTTTCTGCCGTTGGCATCCGTCAACACCCCATCTTCCATAATCTGCAACAAAATATTGCAAACATCGGGATGGGCTTTTTCAATCTCATCAAACAGGATGACAGAATACGGTCGCTTGCGCACACGTTCGCAAAGTGTGCCACCTTCTTCATAGCCAACATAACCGGGAGGCGCACCGATCAATTTAGAAACCGTGTGCTTTTCCATGTATTCTGACATGTCAAACCGAATCAGGCTTTCTTTATCATCAAACAGATGCACCGCTGCTGCCTTTGCCAGAGCCGTTTTCCCTACCCCTGTAGAGCCTGTGAACAGGAAGCTGCCGATGGGACGATTTGTCTCTCGCAACCCTGTCCTTGCACGAATCAGTGCAGTAGAAAGCGCATGAATGGCATCCTGATGCCCTACAATCTGCTGTCGGAGTGTCTGTTCCAATGTCATCAACTTCTGTTGCTGTGCCGTAGTAATCTTCTGAACCGGAATCCCAATCCGCATGGAAACAACTTCTGCAAGGTCGTTCTCTTCCACAGCTGGCTGCTGAGAATGGGTGTACTCACAACGAATCCGTGCACGTGCGCACGCTTCATCCAATAAATCAATGGCTTTATCCGGTAAATAACGGTCATGCAGATAACGAATCGCACAGGCAATCGCCTGCCGCAGAATGGCATCTGAAATGGCAACATGATGAAAGCCAGCATACACCGGTCGTAATCCGGCAAGAATCGAAAAGCAACGATCTGCATCTGGTTCTTCTACCTGTATCGGCTGAAAGCGGCGTTCCAGCGCACTATCTTTTTCAATATAGCGACGAAATTCTTCTGTTGTCGTTGCACCAATCAGTTTGATTTCTCCACGTGCGAGCTGTGGTTTCAGCATATTGGCAGCATCAATCGCCCCCTCTGCCGCACCTGCTCCAACAATGGTATGCAGTTCGTCAATGAATAAAATAATATTGCCGTGCTGCGTGACTTCCTGCAAACAATTCCGGAATCGCTCTTCAAAGTCCCCTCGATATTTTGCACCGGACAGCAAAGCGGGCAAATCCAATGAAAAAATATGTTGCTGCAACAGGGCTTCCGGCACATCGCCTTTTAAAATTTTCTGCGCAATGCCCTCTACAATCGCCGTTTTTCCAACGCCGGCATCCCCCACCAGACAGGGATTATTCTTGGTGCGCCGTGTCAGAATCTGTATCATCTGCTGCAATTCCTGCTCTCGTCCGATTACAGGATCGTATTGTGATAACCGTGCCGGATCGGTCATCCACTTCCCATATTGAAACAAATTGGGGAGTGCTTTTTTAGAAACGGGGTCTATTGGTTGATAATCCATCCGGATATGACAACTTGTCTCCTCCCGACAGGCTGTGCCCAGCTGATTCAAGCTGACCCCTAACTTTTTCAGGATGGCAATTGCCGTACAACACGGCGTATGCAGAATGGCACGCAACAGATGCTCTGTTCCGGCAAGACTGCGATTTTCCGACTTGGCAAAGGTCTTTGCCTGCTGCATAATTTCGCAGAGTGCCGGTGTGAGACAATCCTCCTGCACCTGCGCAGGGACACCTCTCCCCACCAGTTCCACCAACGCATTCCGTACTCGCTGTAATGTAATCCGCTGTGCAGACAGAATCGCAGCGGCAGCATTGCTGCCCTCTTCCAGCAGTCCCACCAAAAGATGTTCGCTGCCAATATAGGTGTGTCCCATCTCTTCTGCTGCACAAATCGCTTCTTTCAAAGCAAGGATTGCTTTTCCTGTAAACCCTTCCGTATATCGCATACACAAAATTCCTTTCTTGTCTCATATACTTTTAGTATGCCATAGAACTGCTGCATTATCTGTCGAAGCAGGAACCCTTTTTTGACTTTTGCATATGATGTACTATGAAACAGACAAAAAATCATCTGTTTCAAATTTAATTGACAAAAGGAGTCATGCACTATGTGTGGATGCGATGGAAACAACGGCTGCTGGTGGATTATCATTCTGATTGTTCTGTTCTTTGTTTGCTGCGGTGGCTGTGGCAACAACTGCGGCTGCAACAACAATAACGGTTGTGGCTGTGGCTGCTAACAACCTGTCCCTGTAAACCGCAAAACGCCCCCACCGGTTTCCTCACCGGTGGGGGTGCTGTTGTATCGGATGATGATATTACAGACAAGCCTGTATTTGCTTGACAACAGGTGCCAGATGGGCATCTGCCAGCCCGAAGTCCATTTCCTTATAAGACCACGCTGCACGACTAATGCCGTATTTTTCAAACGCTGCGTGAATTGCCTGATACCAAGCGACGGTGCTCTCTGCATCTGCAAGGTTAATCACACCATATTCTCCGCAGTACAGTGGTACATTGCGTTCTTCTGCCAGCACTGCCGCATCTGCAAACAGTGCATCAAAAAATTCGCTTCCCATTGTTTCCGCACTTGTTTTCACGGAAAGGTCTTCAATTCCAATTGCAAGCGTGCGCTGTACAGCACGATATTGATCTGCTGTCAACGGATACTGCATTCTGAAATCTGCTGGCATCCCTTTGATCCAGTAAGCACCCTGATGTGTGAAAAGAATCGGGTCATAGCAATGGAAGTTATACACGATTCTATCATCATACGGCAACCGCAAATCTTTCAGCGCAGAGATGGAGTTGTGATAATAACCACCAATCAGAATATAGACTTCCGGCACGATGGCACGAATCCGACGAATGCAGGTTTCTGCAATCGCATTCCACGGCTCACAGTAAGAAGGATCGGTCACTTCGTTCAGCAGTTCAAATGCCACACGGTCATGATACTTTCCAAAACGAGTTGCCAGACGCTCCCAAAGGCGGTAGAACCGTTCCTGTAAATCGTCCTGCACAAAGAAACCATTCTCCTCTTCACCGTCATCAAAAGAATAGCCAGCCGTCTTGTGCAGATCCAATATCATATTCAGATGATATTTCTCACACCAATCCACCGCCAGCTGGATATAGGCTTCTCCGCTTTCGATGCAATCGCCTTCCGGCGTTTCCAATAAATCATAATCCACAGGCACTCTGACATGGTCAATCCCCCACGTAGAAAAAGCTTTGAAGTCTTCTTCTGTGATGAATCGTGCATAGTGCTCCTGTGTATGGCAGCACTGCGAAAGCCAACCACCCAGATTGATGCCTTTTTCATAACCAACAAATGTTCTCATTCGTGCGCACTCCTTATGATTCGTTGTAGGTGACCCACTGATATCTTGCCGTCAGCGGCGTGGTGCCATCATACGCATTCAGCCAGCTGTCCACGCCAGTTCCCGGCCAGACGTTCATCATAATTTTTCCGGCTGTTGATGGGATATTGTTGCTTGCCGTATAGACTGCCACACCGTCCACATACCATGTAATGGAATCCGGTTGCCAGTCAAATCCATACGTATGATACCCAGCAGATGCATCAAAACCGAGGTCATACAGATATTCGTGATTGCCAACCCCATTGGTATAGTAATTAAACTGTACCTTTGTGGTATCTTTCCCCAGAATTTCAATATCAATCTCATCCCAAGGATTGTTGTCGGATGGTCCTGTATACGTAAAGAAAGAAGAGACAACGCCGTCATTCTTGATTGCCTGCATCGAGGTTTCATAGTAACCATAGCTGTAAAAATCTGTGCTTCTGTACTCCGCACCAGAATAATTGTAATCGTCAGAGGCATCTTCGTCAATGGTCAACTGCAACGCAGCGTCTTTTATCACGGCATTGGTGCTTCTCCAGACACAGTCAAAACAAGAACCATTTGACCACCCATTCGAAGCAAAGAACAAGGATGAACTGCCGGATGTGAAATCTGCTACCATAGTGGCATCTGCATTCATCGCTGTACCATAATCAACAATGCTGCTCCCCTGACTGCCGCCACTTGTGTTGCCGTCACTTGCGCCATCGTCAATCGTATCTTCTTTCAGCAATGCTCTCTTCATGAGCAACAAATCCATGACATTGATGGTGCTATCGGCTACGAAGTCGCCGTTTTCCCAGTTTGTCAGCGTGCCATCCTGCAACAGATATTTCTGCATCATCACAACATCAGCGATATCAAACGCATTGTCTGCATTGACATCTCCCTTGACGTTGCTGTCTTCTGTCAGAGAAAGCAGATAAATCAACGGTGAGTTCCAATAAATTGTAATTTCATTGGTGGAGTAGCTCTCTGAATTGTCCACATATCGCTTTGCGCTTGGTGTGTCAAACAGATACGCCTTGGCAGCACTGTCTTCCAGACTGGAATCGACACCGCCAACCAACATGCCTTTCATTGCCTGTCCCTTCGCCATAGAAGGACGATGATGCGGATTTTCCGGAGAAACAGTCCCATATCCTGTGACAAAGCATTCCCCGACCGGATTGTTGCCAAGCAAATAATGCAACTGTGATGTCGCCGTGGTCAGATAAGAATCATCCCCTGTCAACTGATATGCAAGGCCGAGAATGATACCGGCATTTGCCACAGTCATATTACTGCCCCAGTTGAACGACGTGATTGCAACATCATAGGCACTTTTGTTTGCATTCTTGAGGAACTTATCTGCCTGTGTAACAACAGAACTTTTTATCTTGCTATAAAGGGTGGACGTGGTGTCCACACCATCCATCGTCAGAATTGCAATGTTGCCATAGTCCCCGACTGTCGACCAGTCCAGACCAGTCTTTGTGGTCATTGCTTCCAACGCTGTCAGATATTCGCTTTCTCCGGTTGCACGGTACATCTGCGCTGCTGCCCAGTACCGCTCATCCTTATCCGATGTATCGCCATAATCGCCTGTTGTGATATCACTCGGATTCTGGTAGATGAGATTCGGATTTTCCTCCAAGAAATCCCACGCCTTTTCTGCTGCATCCAGACAAGTGGCTGCAAATGTCGGATCTATTGCCTGATAGAACTCCGATGCCATTGCCATTACCGCACAGAAATCGGCTGTTGCTGTTGTGCTGACTGGTGTAACAATCAGCTGCGCTGTTTCCTTTTCTGGCATGACATAACCCGGAAAGCTTTCACACGTTACTTTGTGATAGACACCGCCAGAAGATGCCTGCATTTTCAGCATCCACTCCAGTTCATAACGTGTTTCGTCGAGAATATCCGGCACGCCATTGCCGCTTTCTGGAATGCCAACGCTGTCACTATAGAGAGCCGGATTGGCATCGTATGCATAGAGCAGATCCGCAACTGCCTTTGCCCCTGCGACAACATATCTACCATAGTCGCCGGCATCGTGCCAACCGCCAGAAACATCAATTGTCTCATCTGTTCCATAAATGACGGCATCTGTCGTATGACAGGCAACATGTGAGAAGGTGGTATCTGTAATTGCCGTTCCGCAACGCTGCAAGTAGAACATTCTGACGGTATCATCCAGCAGATCATCATAAATGTCATCTCCGATGGTGAATGTGTAAGAGGCATCTTCTGCATCATTGCATATGATGTAATAATTCCCCGGTGTGGTAACACTGGAAAAATCAAAAATAGCATCATATTCATCTGCGGATGCGTTGATAACAGGATCAGAAGGAGAACCTGTATAAACCACATCTCCTGTATCTGCGTTGACAACAGAACATATTTTCACATCATCACAAGCCCATGTGTCCTCTGACAAACGGACAACCGCTGTTTTTTGCGCTGTTGTTTTGTAACCCATCTGATCGGTCACAATCGGCGATTCATACGGTTTGATGGCACTATAATCCACCTCGCTATCATCTACCAGTTCTAACGATACGTTGTCCAGATAGATGGTATGTTCCGGTAAATCTTCTCCCTGTGTGCCACAGTTGAAGACCATTTTTGCCATAATATCCGTTTCTTCTGTCATGGTGAAGGTATAATCCACCGTCTGCGGCGTGGAGGTCAATTCTAACTTTTTCCAAGTATAAGCCTGATAAGTTCCGCCATTCTGCTGAATCATGCCTTCTACTGTCCGGTCAATCGAAGAAGAAATGTCATACTTCAACCGGTACACACCGTTCTGATACAGCGGTATGATATCGTAGCAGACCTGCACGGAATAGTTCAACTTTCCGACGCTGCTGACGGTCAATGCCAACTGCCCATCTTCTGTAGAAAGCGAACAGCTGCCGCCACTTTCTTTGTATGTGCTCCAACCAGATGTTCCACTGGTAAACGTGGAATTGCTGATGATATTGGTGGCACTTGCACCAAGCGATAACGCCGGCACTGTGGATATCGTCATCACACAAGCTGCCAGCATCGCAATCCAACGCTTTCGATTTCCATGTTTCATAAAAAAAATCCTCCCGTTATTTTTGATAATTTTATCCGTGAATCGTGCATACAATTTGGTTCATTTCAATCATATCAAAAACACAGGAGGAATCCTATCACTTTTTTTGTAAAAATGGTAAATTCTTAATCTGTTTCCCCTATTTTTTCCGGCATCCAGCTGACTGTGTGATACCGTCTGTAATATTCCTTCGGCGTAATGCCAATATATTTCTTAAATTTCTTGATGAAATAGCTCTGCGAACTGAATTGCAGATAGTTGCTGATTTCCAACGCTGTATAATCCGAAAATTGCAGCATATTGGCTGCGGCTTCCACTTTCTTCTGTGTCACATAATCCGTGATGGTGACACCCATTTCTTTGCGAAATACCCTCGAAATATAGGGCACTGTGAAAGAAACGGCTTCTGCAATCTCCTGCACCATAATTTTTTCATGCAGATGATCGCTGATATAATCCAATATCCGTGTCACAAGCTTGGAATAGGGATGCCCATTGTTAATCTGCCGCATTCTCTTGGTAAATTCAATGGTCATCCGGTCATGCAGCGTGCGAATCTCTGATTCTGACTTGCAACAATCGGTCTGCTGGATATACACATCACTCATGCTATAAGCTTCTTCCAGTGGCATTCCTGCATTCACACAGAATCTTGTAATCATAGCAATTGTAATCACCAGATGATATTTCAGATTCTGCAAGGGGTCTTTGCTCAGCGTACCAAATCCCTCACCGCCCAGCGGTGTAAATAACGTTTTGACGGTTTCCACGTTTCCGGAACAAACACTCTCGTAGAATGCAAATTCCCGTTCAAAAGAAGCATGACAAAAACCGTTTTCCCGATGATTGAAGAAATGTTCTGCCAACGCTTTTCTTGTATGCAGATGATAAATTTCATCGGTATCTATCTGATGCAACGTTGGCTGTTTTTCATTCTGTGCCAAGGGAAAGCGACTCCAAAAGTGCAATGGCGTAGGAAAAGCCCTTTGTGCCATTCTGATCCGCAAAGCTGATGCAGTAAACGTGTTGTCCTACCAAGAAAAGAACTGTGCTATTCGGAATTTCCTGTCCCCGCACCGTGACGGTATACCGGAATCCATATGCGGCATACGTCCCGATTTTTCCTGTACAGTTGCGCTGATAAACTGGATGATAGGCATCCAATTCCTGTTGCATTCCCTCTACAAATGCAGCCAGAATATCATGTGCTTCGATGCCATCTGTTGTTTCCGGCGTGATACACTGCACGCTGATAGAACTTTCTTCGTCTGATGACAAGAAATAGGACAACGTTTCCGATCGTGACAGGGTCGTCCAGTCATCCGGCACAGAAAATCGCAGTGCGCAGAGCTGTTCCGATCGGGTTGCCGGCGGCACGCATTGTGCAACCGGCTCAAATAATGTACGCCATTGTGCCATATCCTGTTTCATAAACAAATCCTTTCCCGATTAAATATCAATATCAATATTAAAGTCCGCACGGTATGGTTTGGAATGTACCCCATCGTTCACAACAGGTGGATGCAGCGGATCTGCCTTTGGAGCTGGCGATGGTGTTGGTGTCACAGACTGCGGCGGCGTTGGTGGTGTGGGTTGTGACGGGGTTGGTG
>CAYNPC010000034.1:10351-13986 GCA_964399025.1 uncultured Ruminococcus sp.
TTGGTGCTTCCGGTGTCTCCGGTTCTTCTGGGATTTCTGGAACTTCTGAAACTTCTGGCATTTCTGAAACCTCCGGAACTTCTGGGATTTCTGGAATTTCTTCTGTTGTTTCTTCCAGTTCCTGCTCCGGTTCTGTCGGTTCTTCTTCCGGCTGCAATGCCTGTACCGCACGCTCCAATGTTTTGGCAGCTTCTGCGGCTGCTTTCTGCTTCGCAAGTGCCTTCTGCTTTGCATCAAACGCATGTTTTTCTGCGGCTGCCTGCGCAGCAGTTGTAACCGTCAGAATATCCGGCATCAGTTCGTATTTCTCCGGCACTTCCAGAACATCTAACTTAAATTCACCGCTCTTCAGTGTCATCTGCAACGTATGCTTGCTATCTGCCAGCTGGTCAATTGTCAAGCATGCCTGTCGTGGTGCACAATACGGTACAAACAAATTCTCATACAGCACTGTACCATCCAGAATCACCTGAAATTCTGCATTCTTTGCAACACCCAGTACCGCAATTCCCGTCCCTGTAAACTGACAGGAGAACGCAGCTCCCGGCAATGCCTTCATCGCTGTGCGGTGGTAGAACCGTTCGGATTCTGTCATACAGATATCCCAGTTGTCATTGTAGAAAATTTCTTCTGAGAAACAATCCACTCGTCTGACGTACAGCGGCAGCAACGGCATTGGCTGTACACGCAGATTGCGGAATGTATTCATTTCATAATCACTGCAAAGAGAAATTCGTCCGGAATTGATTGGGCACTGCGGACGATAAGAAGTCAACAAATCGCCGTTCAGGAAGAAGAAAATCGTATCGCCCAGAATCAACAGCTTCAATGTGTTCCACTCTGTCACTCTGCCAATCGGGAAATGTCCTTCTGCTGCAACGTTGTCCATATCCAGCAGTTGCCAACGACCATCTCCATAGAAAATACCGGTATAACCGCAGCGAGATGTGGTTTCACAGGTGATAGCGGAATTGTACCGCACACCCAGACCCGCATAATTTTCCGCACTGCGTTTATCCAATCGGATTTCAATCTCAGCACTGTAACTTCTCCAGCGGTCATCACCCAGACAAGTAATCGGTTCCGGTGTTTCATGGAATCGCCAATTCAATGGAATGCTGCCCTTTGTGATGCGCTGGCAGAGAATATCGCCATCCTGATCCGAATGAATCAGCTCGAATGCACCACCCTGGTCTGTTGTATACCGTGGTGCGCAACCACGCACCATAATTTCATCTTCCCGATAGCAAAATGTGTCTTCATACGGCAACGGCAACCGCTCCGCATTGGGAATGTTATGAGAAAATGTCTCCACACCGTTGACCCAACCCGTATCCAACGTTGTAATGGTCATGATGCTCTGCGGTGGCACTTTGATGAAATAAGTCTCACCGTTTTTGTGGCTGGGCTTTACCGGCTTTCCACGACGGAACCAGTTTGCCGAATAGGATTCTCCCGGATTCGGACCGGTTGTAATGACCGTAGAGAGAATGCGATTGGTGAATCCCATATCTTTCAGCTGTACAGAATATGTACGTGGGAACAGGTCTTCGTTGGTGAAGTGCATTGTCATTTCTGTCCGTTCCGGTGAAACCAAGGTCATAAAGTTGTTGCTGGTGTTTTCAATGGTGTGATTTTCTTCACCATCCCCATAACAAGCACCGTTGACAAACAGCCACCCCTTCGGAGAAAAACGGCTAAAATGCATCGCAAGCCAGAAACCACTATCCAACTGATAATGTCCCGACCACGGCTCTTGTGCCGAAATCAGATGTCTCGGTACATCATAAGCACCATCATAGCAAGCGGCTACAACGGGACGAAATTCGTACATACAAATTTTGCCGTTGTAATAGCTGTTGATAATCCGGTTTGCAACGTCAATTGCCCCGTTTTTGCCAGCAATACCAGACTGATCTGCCTGTACAGTCAGTTCCGACAAGTTGCAAGGCGCAATGCCCTCACTGCACCAGATTTCTTTTCCGTATGCTTCGTTCAGCAGATTGGTGTAGGAATCGCCAAACGTTGTGTAGTGCAGACCAATGATATCAATGGCATTGCGCAACGCATTGTTTTCCACCATCTGTGCAGCAACATTCCGTGTGCCGACTTCGTCCGAAGCAACCAGTTTGATTTTCCGATAATTATACGGTGCATTCCGCTCATGGTCAAGCCGATACCGCAAAAAGAGAATCCACGCCTCATCCGCTGTATCTGTTTCGTTCTGATCTGCACTGATAAAATCAAACTGCAAGCCGTAAAGCTGATACGCTGCTTCCAGTGTCTCCTTATACCAAGTATAACGGGCATTCAGACCGTGCTCCTGACTGACTGTGAACGCTCTTGTGACCCATGCCGGATCGCCCCAGCGAATGAGATCCAGTGTGATATCTGGATTGATCGCCTTTGCATCCGCAGCAAACTGGAATCCAGCCCCTCTTGTGACATCTGCCCGTTCTTCTGCTGAACGCTTCGTTGCTGGTTCTGTTCCGGAAGAAGCATTGATATCTGCACCCAATTCCAATTTGATGTGGGACAGCCCGATTCCATAATCTTTCTGGAACAGCAGCCGCATGATTTCTTCGTATTCCTTTGGATGTTCTACTTTATAATCCAGGAGCAAACGAGAAGAATTGTTGGCAGTGATGCAGCCCAGTCCACGATAAGCGGCAGCTGGATTTTCATTTGCCTGTGTCCCGTCTGCAATAATTTCCATGGATGCTGCGCCGGATTTTCCGGTCATTTCAGAAAACTTCTGAATCAGTGATGCGTTTTTTAATTTAAAATCCATGACGGCAATCCTCCTATTATTACGATAAATTTTCCTGTTTTGCAACGGGACGGGCAATCAGAAACTTGATGGTCTTTCCCATCTCTTCAAACATGGCTTCGTGTTCCGTGCGGAAACTCTGGATGCCAGTTTCCTTGTGCAAATCGGTGGTCTGGAATGCAATCGCAAAGCCGCATTCCTGAAAATATTCCAAAGATTCCTGAAACAGTTCATCGTCGTCTGTCTTGAACCAGATTTCTCCGTCCAGTACATTGCGATACTGTTCCAACTGCCGTGGATGGGTCAAGCGGCGTTTTTTGTGCTTTCCTTTCGGCCACGGATTACAGAAATTGATATAAATGCGGTCAATGCGATCTTCCGCAGAAAAATAGTCGGAAAATTGCATCAGATTACAGATAAAAATCCGGATGTTATCCAGTGGCAGCTGCTTTTCTGCATACGCTGCCTCCAGTTTTCTCTTTGCCAACACCAGCATCTCATTCTTAATATCAATGGCAATGTAGTGATAATCTGGATTGGCAGGGGCTTCCTGTGAGATAAAGCCTCCTTTTCCACAACCCAATTCCAGACGAAGCGGTTTCTTCTCGCCGGAAAATGCGGTGTCCCAGTGCCCTACAAATGATTTCGGGTCGGAAATATAAAATGGGCACGCTTCCAATTCTGGTTTTGCCCACGGTTTATGCCGTATACGCATTGTCTTTGTCAATCCTTTCTATGCAATCAGATTCTTTTCCTATCATTATACCATAGTTCGTGAAAAAAAGCAAAGGGATATGAGAAAAAAGAAAAAAATTTCTGATTTTTCAACAAAAAAAGCTGCACAGCAACCACTGTGCAGCTTCCA
>CAYNPC010000035.1:0-13458 GCA_964399025.1 uncultured Ruminococcus sp.
CATCTGACAGATTTTGATGTGGTATTCCGGGCACCGGGCATGTATTATCACAATGAAAAGTTGCAGGAAGCCAGAAAAAATGGTGTTGTCATCACCACAGAAATGGAAGTCTTCTTTGATCTCTGCCCTTGCAAAATCTACGCTGTAACTGGTTCGGATGGCAAGACCACCACAACTACACTGATTTCAGAGTTCTTGCAGGCTTCCGGTGTAACGGTACACAAAGGCGGTAACATTGGCAGAGCACTGCTGCCGATTATTGAACAGATTCAGGATACAGATGCTGCTGTTGTAGAGCTTTCCAGCTTCCAGCTGCTGTCTATGCGGCAATCTCCGGATGTCGCTGTAATTACCAACATTGCGCCGAACCATCTGGATGTTCACGGTACAATGGAAGAATATATTCAGGCAAAAACCAATCTGATTACACATCAGAATGCGTTCTCTAAAACCGTTCTGAATGCAGACAATGCCCTGACATGGGAATTGCAGTCGATGGTACGTGGCACGCTGACCGCTTTCTCTCGGAAAACAGTACCGGCTTATGGTGCATTCCTGCGAGAAGATGGTATGCTTTGCTATCACGATGGCAACCATACCATTCCGGTTGTCGCTGCATCCGATATCCGGATTCCTGGCATCCACAATGTAGAAAACTATCTGGCTGCTATCACCGCTGTCTGGGTAGAAGTATCTATTGATACCATTGTACAGGTTGCCAAGACATTCGGCGGCGTGGAACACCGGATTGAATTTGTACGGGAACGCAAAGGTGTCAAGTGGTACAACGACAGCATCGCTACCAGTCCAACCCGTGTACTGGCTGGTTTGAATTCCTTCCAGACAAAACTGACGGTCATTATGGGCGGTTATGATAAGAAGATTCCGTTTGAACCAATGGCAGAGACTGTCTGCGACAAGGTAAAAACGGTCATTCTGATGGGCGTTACCGCACCGAAAATCGAAGCGGCAATCCGTGGCGCAAAGAATTATCAGGAGGGACATCCGCAGCTGCTGCACGTTGGAACAATGGAAGAAGCAGTAGAAACAGCTGACCGTATCACAGAAGCTGGTGACATTGTTACGCTCTCCCCTGCTTGTGCAAGTTTTGATCAGTATCCGAACTTTGAAGCGAGAGGAATTCACTACAAAAATCTGGTAAAGGAGCTGTCAGAATGAACTTGACAGCATTGCTAAAAACCCTGACTTCTTTGCCTGCTGTTTCTGGACAGGAAGCGACGGCTGGAAAGCCCGTTCTGGATTTGTTGAAACAGTATTGTCCGGATGCAGCAATGGTACAGGGAAATTATATTGGTACATTCGGCAAACGAGAAGCCGGAAAGCCACATGTCCTGTTGGATGCACATTTTGACCAAGTCGGTCTGATTGTCACCTACATTACGGAGGAAGGCTTTGTAAAAGTTGGCAATCTGGGTGGACTGGATCTGCGTTTGTTTCCAGCACAACACGTAATTTTACACGGCAGCACAGACATTCCGGGCGTAGTTTGTGCAATGCCACCACACCTGCTCTCTGGCAACGCAGAAGTGGCAAATATTACAGATATTCTGATTGATACTGGTTATTCTAAAGAAGAACTGGAACAGATTCTGACACTTGGTGATGCCATTTCCTTTGATGCACCATTTCAGGAACTGTGCGGTGACCGCATTTCCAGTCCGGCACTGGATGACCGTTGTGGTATGGCTGCCATTCTCTATGCCTTGTCACAACTGGATGCAGAAACATTACCTTGCAGTGTCAGCGTGCTGTTTTCTGCACAGGAAGAATTGGGCGAACGTGGCGCAAAAACAGCTGCCTATACCATTCATCCGGACATTGCCATTGCTGTTGATGTCAGCTTCGGACTTGCCAATGATGAAAATCCGATCAAATGCGGCAAACTGGAAAAAGGCCCGATGATTGGCATTTCTCCTTCCCTTTCTGCTGACGTGACAAAGGCGTTGCAGGACGCTGCAATAGAATCAGAAATCCCGTGGCAGCCGGAAGTCATGGCTGGTACAACCGGCACCAATGCCGATCAGTTTGCTGTCACCAGAGGTGGCATAAAAACTTGTACGGTTTCGATTCCGCTGCGTTATATGCACACACCAGCAGAAGTGATTACGTTGGCAGATGTACAGGCAACGGGGGACTTATTGGCTGCTTATCTGAGGAGGTGTTCCACATGTTAAACCATCTGGAAGCATTGTGTCGCTGTAATGGCGTATCCGGACAGGAAACACCCGTGCGGAATTATCTGTTGCAACAGATAGAAAAAATCGGTCTTCCCTATCAGATTGACCTACTTGGCAACCTGATTGTTGAAAAAAAGGGCAGACAAACACCACCGAAAAAATGGATGATCGGTGCGCATATGGACGAAGTCGGCTGCATCGTTACCTATATCAATCTGGATGGCACAATGCTGATTGCACCAGTTGGCGGCATTGATCCATCTGTTGTCATTGGTAGAGCAGTGACCGTCGGCGAACGACAAGTTCCCGGTGTCATTGGTGCAAAACCAATCCATCTTCTCTCAGAAGAAGAACAGAAAAAAGCACCGTCCTTTTCCAATCTCTATCTGGATATCGGCGCAAAGGACATAGACGAAGCATATGCTTTCGCCCAACCCGGCACATATGTACAGTTCTGCAATGACTATACGCTGCTTGGCGGTGGCAAACTGGTTCGCAGTAAGGCACTGGACGACCGCATTGGTTGCGCAATTCTGCTGCAACTGTTGATGCAGGATGTGCCTTATGATTTTACAGCGGCATTTCATGTACAAGAAGAAATCGGGCTGCGTGGTGCAAAAGCGGCTGCGTATACAATCAACCCTGATTTTGCATTGATCCTTGAGACAACCACTGCGGCTGATTTTCCATCTGCCAGCGCAGACGGAAAGGTCTGCCAGCTGGGAAATGGTCCTGTCGTTTCCTTTATGGATCGTAGCACATTGTACGACAAGGAATTGTATCGTCTTGCGTTCTCTCTCTGTCAGGAAAACGAAATTCCCTGCCAGACCAAAACCAGAATTGCCGGCGGCAATGACAGCGGCGCAGTACACGTCAGCCGTGGCGGTGTCCGGACACTGGCAATTTCTGCTCCTTGCCGAAATCTGCATTCCCCCTCTTGTGTTGCAAATCTGAAAGATATTCAGAACTGTCTGCAACTCACATTACTGCTGTTAGAACAGGCTGGTACGTTATCATGATTACACAAATGCACACGCTTTCTGAGACAGAAATCACAATGCTGAAAAAAACATGGCGTGGTAAAAAACTGCTGTCTTATTTTCAGGCATATGGCACGCAATATGAATTTTGTCGGTTTTTCCGGCTGACAGAAGAAACGCATACTGGTTTTATGCTACTATTCAATGCGACATTGTTGATCTGTGCCGAACAGCCTGTTGCATTGGAGGAAACGGCAACGTTTGTACAAATGCATCTGCCGTTCCGGATCGAATGTCCTGCCAGTTTTTTACCGGCACTCTCTGCGCTGCCGAACTATCAGAAACTGCGGCGGACGATGTTCGCATTGACCCCACAGCCGGTTTCTTCTACCTTTCAACCGGATGCCATCAGCACCCATCCGAACCTGACGGCAGTTTATCATATTCTGCATGAAGGGTTTCCGAATCTGCTTTCCTATCCAATTTGGTTGACAGACACATCTCATCGCTGCCGCCATCAGGTCAGTCAAGTATTGACATATCGGGATAGTACCACGTTGACGGTTTTGTTTGACATTGACAATTGCGTATTGATTGGACAGGTCGCAACTTGTCCGGAAGCACGTGGCAGTGGTTATGCAAGAGATTTTCTACGTTGGTTGGCAAACCAGATGGAACAGCAAGGAAAATATGCGGTTCTGTACGCTTTGGATATCCGTGTCAGCTTCTATCGGGAAATCGGTTTTCAGGAAGTCGAAACGGAATGGGTACTGGAACGCAGCGATGTTGAAAAAGAAGATGTCAAGAAAGGAGCTTTATAATAAGCGCATGATTAAGCAATTTCAATCTTTTTTCCCCATGGATGACCGCCTTTTCACACTGGCAGAACAGGCAGAAGCCCGTTGTCAGCCAGTGTATGATGCCATCGCAGAACGAGCTGCCTATAATGGTGCGAAAGTACTGGCGGCATTTCAGAAAAATCATGTCAGTGAGCCTTGTTTCTATGGCAGCACCGGATATGGTTACGGCGATCAAGGCAGAGAGATATTAGATAAAGTTGTCGCTGATACGTTCGGCGCAGAAGATGCACTGGTTCGTCATAACTTTGTATCTGGCACACACGCATTGACGGTTGCTTTATTCGGCATTCTGCGCACAGGTGACCGGATGGTTTCCATGACGGGCAGACCGTATGATACACTGGAAGGTGTGATTGGTCTGACTGGCAAAGCTGGTGATGGTTCTCTGAAAGATTACGGCGTTATCTATGATGAAATCCCGTTGCTGAAGGACGGTACACCGGATTATGATGCCATTCCACAAGCTGTAAAAGGCGCAAAAGTTGCCTATATTCAGCGTTCCAGAGGGTACACACTCCGTCCGGCATTTACACTGGAACAGATTGAAAAAATGGCGCAGCTGGCACACAGTGCCAATCCGGATGTGATTGTTATGGTGGATAACTGCTATGGTGAATTTACCAATTGCACAGAACCTGTACAACACGGGGCAGACCTGATGATTGGCTCTATGATTAAAAATGTCGGCGGTGGAATCGCCCGTACCGGTGGTTATATTGCTGGAAAAAAAGAGCTCGTGACACTCTGTTCTTACCGTCTGACTTGTGTCGGTATGGGAAAAGAAGTCGGCTGCACACTCGATATGAATCGGGATTTGTTTCTCGGCTTTTTCCACGCACCGGATGCCACAGCAAATGCATTGAAAACAGCTGTGTTTGCCGCTTCCCTCTTTGAATTGCTCGGCTTTGCGTGCTATCCACGCTACGATGCACCACGAAATGATATTGTAGAAGCCATCTGTCTGGGAGATGAGGCACATCTGACCGCATTCTGTCAAGGAATCCAATCTGGTTCTCCTGTCGATGCTTTTGTTGTGCCAGAGGCGTGGGATATGCCGGGATATACCAATAAAGTGATTATGGCAGCCGGTACGTTTACCGCTGGTGCTTCTATTGAACTTTCTGCGGATGCGCCAATCCGAGAACCATTTGCCGTCTGGATGCAAGGTGGTATCACAGAAGCCAGCGGAAAGATCGGCGTTTTACTGGCAGCTCAGAAAATGTTACAAAATGGATTGCTTCCAACCTTGTAATGCTGACAAAAGTGTAAAAAAAGAGTGTGACATGTGACAAAACGAATACAATTTCAGGAAATATGGTTTCAATTTTGATTTTTTAGTTGACATTGCAAAAAAGGAATGCTACAATAAATTTGTAACAATGATTCGATGAGCCTTAGGAGGTGCAGCGTTGAGCGAAGAAAAATTATGTTATGGCTGTATGCAGCGCACCATTTTTACAAATGGTATCTGCTCAAACTGCGGATACTACGAGAATACAAAAACAGATCCCCTGTTTTTAAAACCAGGCACGCAGCTGCACAACCGTTATCTGGTCGGCACCGCTGTTTCTATGAATGGAGAAGGCATTACCTATCTGGCATATGACTACGCTGTCTCTTGCCGTGTATTGCTGCGTGAATATATGCCACACCGGTTTTGCAGCCGTGTGGCAGATTCTGCTGTGATTCGTGTGCAGCAGAACTGTCTTCCGAAATACAAAGTGCTGATGGAAGAATTTACAGATCTGCACAAATCCATTGCACAACTGCGGGGACAGATTCATGTCAATCCCGTCAACGACCTGTTTACAGAAAACAATACCGCTTACGTGGTATCAGAATTTATAGAAGGGGTCAGCTTTGTTGACTATCTGAAAGACAATGCCGGCGAACTCACTTGGATGCAGCTTTCTCATATGCTGCCACCATTCCTGACCTCTCTGAGCCTTTTGCACAATGCCGGCGTGCTGCATCGTGCCATCAGTCCGGAAACCATTTTCGTTACAGAAAAGAACGAACTCTATGTAACGGACTTTTCCATTGCTGCCGTGCGGACTGCCAATACAGAATTGGAATGTGAAATTTACAGCGGCTACGCTGCACCAGAACAATATTCTGTCAGCAACCGACAAGGCACATGGACAGATGTCTACGCTGTTTGTGCCGTGTTGTACCGTGTTCTGACCGGAACGATGCCAATCAGTGCCATCAGCCGGATGGAAAACGACAACCTGACTGCACCAACATTATTGAACCCCAATATTCCCCGTCATGTATCCAATGTCATTATGCATGGTCTGAGCCTTGTGAGCAATGACCGGATTCAAACCATTACAGAGTTGGTAACACAGCTGTTCGATGAGCAAGCTGCCAATCATTATGCGCAGAATCCGACTTATCAATACACACAGACCACGCCAATCTATACAACAGAACAGTATGACAATCCACTTGCAGCAGATCAAGGCGATTACGCAGAGGATTTTGTACAACAGACAGGCTATCAGGATTATCAAGAGCCACAACAGGAGTATACAGATGACTACTCCTACGATGATTACCAGACTACGGATTATGGAAAACAGAGTTATCAGCGAAATGCTGCGGATTTGCCGAAAGAAAGCGTGGCAGACCGGATGCGGATGCCGTTGATTATCGGTGTGCTTCTGCTCACTATTTTGCTGGTTGGTGTTGTTCTCTTTATTCGCAGCAGTCTGAGTGAAAACAGTCACAGCAATAGCACGGCTCAGGTTACGACCTTAGCGACAGAAGAAGCATCTGAAGCGGAAACAAACGAGAATATGGGAAACAGTGTCATGCCGAGCTTCATCGGGAAAAACTATGAAAATCAGGCTGCACAATATCAGGATTGGATTCGCTTTCAGGTGGAAGAAGTCTACAGCGACCAGTACGAAGCTGGTATTATCATCTGGCAGGAATACGAAGCCGGAAAATATTTTGACTCCAGTGAACCTGTCAAAATCAAGGTCAGCAAAGGCTCTGCCAATATCGAATTGCCGGATTGGAGCGGAAAATCGCTGGAATCCTATCTGAAGGAATTGCAGGAATTGGGTGTCAACTACACCACAAAGGATGAGGTAGACCAGAGCGTTTCCAATGGATATGTTACACGCATCAGTCTGCCGTCTGGTCAGAAATACAATCTGGAAACGGCAGAAGAAATCACGGTTTACTATGCAAATAATCCGGTGGTGACAACAGAAGCCCCAACAGAACCACAAACGGAAGCCCCTGTAGTAACAGAAGCACCGCAGACAGAACCGGCTACAGAACAACAAACAGAAGCCCCAACTGTGACCGAACCACCACAGACGGAACCGGCTACAGAAGATTTGTTCCAGTCCGGCGATGTGCATTTCAATTACTGATGGTTTGTAACATTTGTGAGAATGCCTTGACAAATACGCTACCCTGTGCTATACTGATATTCGGTAACTCATCAAGCTTCAGGGTACTGTGAAATTCAGAATCGGTGGTAAAGTCCATGAGCCGCACAAGCGGTTGATTCGGTGTGATTCCGAAACCGACGGTATAGTCCGGATGAAAGAAGAACGATGCGTTTGTAACATCGACAAACAACAACCTTTGTTTGTTGCATTGCTATTACAAAATCAGCACCATTCCCGCCCTGTTGCAGTTTTGCAGCAGGGCGTTTTTGTATCCCTGAAAATTTTAAATCAGGTGGTGTTTTCTTTGACAGAACATACATTCTACATGCAGCGTGCGATTGCACTTGCAAAACGTGGCTGCGGTCTGACCAATCCCAACCCAATGGTGGGGGCTGTGATTGTTAAAAATGGAACAATCATCGGCGAAGGATGGCATACAAAATACGGCGCACTCCATGCAGAACGCCACGCACTTTCCCGTTGTACAGAATCTCCGGACGGTGCAACGATGTATGTCACGCTGGAACCCTGTTGCCATCTCGGCAAACAACCGCCCTGCACAGAAGCGGTGATACAGAGCGGCATCCGAACCGTTTACGTCGGTTCTCGTGACCCCAATCCGCTGGTTTCTGGAAAGGGTGTGCAACAGCTTCGAGCAGCTGGCATTACGGTGCATACAGATTTTCTGCGTGCAGAATGCGATGCCTGCAACCCCTTTTTCTTTCACTATATTACAACAAAGCTGCCCTACTGCATTGTAAAATATGCTATGACAGCAGATGGTGCCATTGCTTGCAGCAATGGGGCTTCCAAGTGGGTAACAGGAGAACTGGCACGTGCAGACGTACAGCAAACCCGAAAAGCAGTCGCTGCCATTTTGGTTGGCATCGGAACCGTGCTGGCGGATGATCCGCTCCTGACCTATCGGGAAGAGATTGCTTGTTCTCCAGTTCGCATTGTCTGTGATACGACGTTACGTATTCCGCTGGAAAGTCAATTGGTCCAGACAGCAAAAGAAGTACCACTTGTTATGATGACTTGTCAAACGGATTCCGACCGGATACAAGCATTGGAACGTGCGGGAGTAACTGTTTGCGTGTTGCCAGCTGGAGATGATGGCAGACCTGTATTTTCACAGATTCTGCAAAAAATCGGCGAAATGGGTTTGGACAGCGTTCTGATTGAGGGCGGTGCTGCAATCCATGCAGCGGCTCTACAATCCGGCATGGTACAACAAGTACAGGTTTATCTTGCCCCGAAGCTCTTCGGCGGAGATGGATTGTCTCCGGTCGGCAAGCTGGGTATCACTGACCCGATGCAAGCCCCGACGTTTTCTGCACCGGTTGTCACCCGATTGGGACAGGATATTCGTCTGGATTATTTTACACAGTGAGGAGGTACAGGCATTGTTTACTGGAATTGTAGAAGAAATGGGCACAGTGCAGCGATTGGATCGAACCCCTGTTTCCTGTCAGCTGACCATTTCGGCATCTATCGTATTGCAGGATACAAAAATCGGTGACAGTATCGCCGTCAACGGCGTTTGCCTGACCGTTACAGACTTGCAGAAAGGTGCTTTTACAGCAGATGTTATGCCAGAAACACTGCGTCGCAGCAGTCTGGGCAGCCTACGGAACGGCAGTCTGGTCAATCTGGAACGGGCAATGGCGGCAAACGGTCGTTTCGGTGGGCACATTGTCAGTGGGCATATTGACGGCACTGGAAAAATCGCAAGCATTGTACCAGAACGAAACGCAAAGATTGTCACGATTTCTGCGCCGCCATCCCTGCTGCACTATATTGTGGAAAAAGGCTCTATTGCCATTGATGGTATCAGCCTGACTGTCACAAATGTGACGAAAAGTGATTTCTGTGTCAGTCTGATTCCACATACCGGCACTTGCACCACACTGCTTTCTAAGCGTGCCGGTGAAGTGGTCAATCTGGAGACCGATGTCATTGGGAAATATGTAGAAAAACTGATGCAACCGGTACAACCGGAGCTGACCGCATCTATGTTAAAACAATATGGATTCTGAAGAAAGATAGGTGAATGAGAAAATGGAAATGAAATGGAACACCATAGAAGAAGCACTGGCGGCACTGCGTGCCGGAAAGTGTATTCTGGTTACAGATGATCCGGATCGGGAAAATGAAGGCGATCTGATTTGCGCCGGACAATTTGCCACAACAGAAAATGTCAATCTGATGGCATCCTGTGCAAAGGGATTGATTTGTATGCCGATGAGTCAGGAACACGTTGATCGGCTGGGATTGTCCCAGATGGTACGCCACAATACCGATAACCACGAGACAGCATTTACAGTTTCTATCGACCACGTCGACACAACAACAGGCATTTCTGCGGTAGAACGTGGTTTGACTGCACGGATGGCTGCTGACCCCTCCTCCAACCCAAGCGACTTCCGCAGACCGGGGCATATGTTTCCACTGACTGCCAAACCGGGCGGCGTATTGGAACGAAATGGCCATACCGAAGCAACGGTTGATCTGATGCGCCTTGCAGGATTGCAGCAAGTTGGTCTTTGTTGCGAAATCATGGAAGAGGATGGAACCATGATGCGTGGAGAACGACTGATGGCATTTGCAAAGCAACACGATCTTGTATTCATCACCATCCGTGCGTTGCAGTGCTACCGTCGGCAGCATGATATGTTTATGCAGGAAGTTGCAGTGGCACATTTACCAACCGCTTACGGCGATTTCCAGATGCATGGCTTCCGTAACACCATAAACGGGGAAGAACATGTTGCATTGGTAATGGGCGATGTGGCAGACGGTGCGCCTGTCCTGTGCAGAGTGCATTCAGAATGTCTGACGGGTGATGTATTCGGTTCGTATCGCTGCGACTGCGGCGAACAGTTACAAGAAGCAATGCGTTGCATCCAGAAAGAAGGCAGAGGCGTTCTTGTTTATCTGCGGCAGGAAGGCAGAGGCATTGGTCTGTTGAATAAAATCAAAGCATACAAGCTGCAAGAAGAAGGCTTGGACACAGTAGAAGCCAATATCCAGCTTGGATTTGCACCGGATTTGCGGGATTACAGTGTCGGTGCACAAATTCTGAAACAGATTGGCGCAACGAAACTGAGATTGATGACCAACAATCCCGAAAAACTAACAGACTTGTCAGAGTATGGCATTGAAATCATAGAACGGGTTCCGCTGGATATTCCGGAAAAGCCGGAAAATGTGCGGTATCTGGAGACAAAACAGTTCAAAATGGGACATTATCTGCACTTCCGGACATGCGGAAATAGTATCAAGTGCCCGAAAGCAGAAAAGTAATCCAATAAAAATCAATCAAGAAAGGTGTTTGAAAGATGAAAACAATTGAAGGTATGTATGATGGTAGTGGTCTGAAAGTCGCAATCGTGGCTTCCCGATTCAATGAATTTATCACCACAAAGTTGGTTGGCGGTGCAGAAGATTGTCTTCTGCGGCACGGTGTCTCTGCGGATGATATCGCACTGGCATGGGTGCCGGGTGCATTTGAAATTCCGCTGATTGCAAAGAAGTTGGCAAAATCCGGAAAATACGATGCCGTTATCTGCGTTGGTGCTGTCATTCGTGGATCTACCAGCCATTATGACTATGTTTGCGCAGAAGTGTCCAAGGGCATTGCACAAGTTGGTCTGGAAACTGAAATCCCGGTTCTGTTCGGCGTATTGACAACAGATACCATTGAACAGGCAATTGAACGGGCTGGCACAAAGGCTGGAAACAAGGGTTACGATTGTGCAATGAGCGCATTGGAAATGGCAAGCCTGCTGCACAAGCTTTCCTGAGGAAATCCATGAGAAAACTACTTTTTTTTGATATTGATGGCACACTCGTAGATGATGATGGCAACATTCCGGAAAGCACCCTCTCAGCACTTGCAGAAACACGGAAATGTGGCAATCTGACCTTTATCAATACCGGTCGCACTTGGGACAATGTGGATCGTCAAATCCGTAATATCGGATTTGACGGCTACATCTGCGGCTGCGGCACAGAAGTCCGGTATCAGGACACGGTTTTATTTCATACGACAGTGGAAAAAACAATCTGTGAGCAGATGCACACATTGGTACAGGATTGTCATGCCATTCCCCTCTACGAACGAAGTGACACCATGTTTTATGATCCGACACTGCCAACCTGTCCGGATTTCTGTAATCTGATGCAGATTTACGAGAGAAAGAAAACCATCGTACAGGATCTGCATCATCATACAGATTTCAGCTTTGATAAATTTGTCATCTGGTATGATGCGCACACCGATTTACAGCATTTTCAAGCGGGCATTGCGCCTTATTTTGCATTCATTGACCGTGGCTATGGCTTTGCAGAAATTGTACCACATGCCTGCTCCAAAGCAACTGGCATGGAATTGTTGGTTTCGCATCTCCACGCTACGATGGAAGATACCATTGCATTTGGTGACAGCCTGAACGATTTGCCAATGATGGAAGCGGCAAAAATTGCCGTTGGCATGGGAAATGGAACGGCTCTGCACCCCTATGTTTCTTTCATTACAAAAGATATCAAAGAAGATGGCATCCATTATGCGATGAAAACGCTCAATTTGCTTTCTTTTTTTGAGAAAAAAGCGTAAAAACAGAAAAAATCAGAGAAAACGCTTTTTTTGAAAAAAATGCTTGACAATCTGCGAAAATCGTGTTATAATAGATTTTGTTGAGTGGTTACACGAAGACAAAACAGGATAGCACGGTTGCTGTTATAGCTCAGTTGGTAGAGCACTTCCTTGGTAAGGAAGAGGTCACCAGTTCAAATCTGGTTAACAGCTCCAACCTGTGCTGTTATAGCTCAGTTGGTAGAGCACTTCCTTGGTAAGGAAGAGGTCACCAGTTCAAATCTGGTTAACAGCTCCAAAAAGCACGATGCAAACTTTGCATCGTGCTTTTTTGTTGTCTCGTCACGAATTCACTTCAAAAATGCGGATGTTCTCCGCTGGCAGTGTCACCTCTCCGAGAATCACATCTTTGATGGCGGCTGCCTGCGCTGCATCCAGTCCATCCGTCTTTACGACCACTTTTGCACTTTCCCCATCCAGATAGACAATGCAATCTGCGTAGCCCTGCGACTTGATTAACGACTCAATATTGCTTTCACTCTCAATCAATTTAGAAGTTTCTACCGCTGCAATCGCATCCGTCACCAACTCATCTTCTGTCCGATCGCCACCACCAATAATAGATTGCAACGTTGCAACGGCTTCATCCCGACTGGAGGTGCGTTCCAATCTCGCCTGTGCGAAATAGTCATCTGCCTGAAAAGAAGCGGCTTCCGGTGTTTCCTGCGCTGCCTCATCTGTTTCCTCTGTCTGCTCTGCTGCTTCTGTTTCTTCTACTGTTTCCGCTGCTTCCGCATTGACGAATTCTGTCTCTCCGTAAGTATGTGTACTGGTCAGATCTGCTGTATCCACCAGATTCCCATCCTGTTTGGACATACTATAATTGACGTAGACAGCAACTGCCAGCATCAACGTCAGACAAGATAGAATCACCTGTTTTTTTCCAATAATCAATGTCGGTTTTTTCATCTCATACCTTCCTTTCTTCGCTTCCTGCGTAACGATTTTACTGTCGTCTGGCAACATAAATCTGGCTGTTCTTAATCTGTAAAGCAGCCGCCACTACCTGATATACCTGTTCTTTCACCACGTTGTTCTCTCCACCGTCACAGACTACCTCTACCCCTTTGATTTCCGGACTTTCTACCGATTCTACCAGCGCATGTTCTGTATCACCATTTCCGATTAACACATGTTCCTGCTTTTGTTCTGTCTTATCGTCGGAATCGGAACGATTTTCATCCTGCGCATATTGATAGGAAGAGGTGCTGCGCAGCGTAATCATCACATCACAAGTTCCGACTCCTTCCATCTCGGATAACATCTGTTGCAGCTTCTCCTCCAGATTGCGGCAGTACGCTTCTGCCGTTTCCATCGTGTCATAGGTTGTCTGTTGCTGTTCCGTTGTCTCTG
>CAYNPC010000036.1:0-12952 GCA_964399025.1 uncultured Ruminococcus sp.
GAGAAAAAAAACAAGTGCCATTACAACCATCTTACTCATTATCATTCTTCTGGTGGGGCTCTCCGTAATGCTGTACCCAACCATTAGCGACTGGTGGAATTCCAAAACCCAGTCCCGTATGATTAGCGACTATTCTCAGACCGTCGAAGCCCTCGACGATGACACCACAGAGCTGCTCTGGCAACAGGCTGTCAACTACAACACCCTCCTCGCCAACCTCAGCTCCCCCTTTACAAACTGCGACAGTATCCCCAATTACGACGATATCCTCAACGTCTCCGGTACCGGCGTTATGGGCTATATTACCATCCCGGTCATCCACGTGGAGTTGCCAATCTATCACAACACCAGCGAGGAAGTCCTCAATATCGCAGCCGGTCATCTGAAAGGTACTTCGTTCCCCGTCGGCGGCAGCAGTACCCACGCTGTCATTTCTGCCCACCGTGGCTTGCCTACTTCCAAACTCTTTACAGACATCGACCAGCTCGTCGTTGGTGATACCTTTACCATCACCGTCCTGAATCATGTCTTAACCTACGAAGTGGAAGAAATTCGCATTATCTTGCCCGACGAAGTGGAAAATCTCTATATCGAACCCGGTCGGGATATGGTCACACTCATGACTTGTACGCCTTACGGCATCAACTCGCATCGTCTGTTGGTTCGTTCAAAACGAATTGACACGAAATACCAGTCGCACGCTACCGTTTCTGCGGATGCGTCACAGCTGGATACCCTGTTGGTTGTCCCTTGCTTATCTGCACCACTTCTGGTGCTATTGCTCATTTACTGGGGCATCAGCAGCAAACAGAGAAAACGGCATCTCCCAGACGGGAATTTGCTGGATGTATTTGAGAAGAAGCTTCCATAGTAGAAGCATGACAACCGAAGGAGCGTGAGCAAAGTGCAAAGAAAATGGATTGCCCGTGTCAGTTATGGGCTGGCAGCGTTGATGTTTTTCCTCTGCTTCTGGCTAACGCCGCAGGTTTCGGCGGCAACGGCGGAAGGGTCGTTGACGATCATATGTAAAGATGACGATACCATTCTATCCGGTGTGACGTGGCGTGTTTATCGTGTTGGCGTTTACAACGCAGATGGCACACTGGAATTACAAGGCGCATTCAGTAACTATCCGGTCGATGGGGAACTCTCCACAACCGCAGAAGTACAGGATGCAGCGGATACGCTGGAGAATCTGGCAATTCTTGACGGCATTGCCCCGACCGCAAAAGGCGAGACGGATGCAAGTGGTGCTGTCACATTATCCGGTCTGGAGACAGGTGTTTACCTGCTTTCCGGTAAGACCACCAACATCAATAACAATCGCTATAACTTTTCGGCAGCGTTGGTAGAACTGAGCGCAGAAAATGGCGAAACAACGTTTGACCTGAACGCTTACCCGAAATTTACCGTCACACCACTGGAAGTGCTGGGAGACGAGCTGTGTTCCGTGCAGAAACAGTGGGTACGTTCCGATCTGGATCAAAACAAGCCAACGAAAATTACCGTTGCACTGTACTGTGACGAAGTATTCCAGACACAAGTCATTCTGCAAGAGAGCAACAACTGGACCTACAAATGGGAAACGAAGGCTGGCGAAGAATGGCGTGTGAAAGAAATCAGTGTGCCGTCCAACTATCGTGTTATTTACAAGCAGGATGAGACGATATTTCTGATTGTGAATGCATACGATGATGTAAAGGGTGGGGAATTGACGAAAGAAGAGACGACCACCACAACCACCACAACGACAACCACGAAGCCAATCACAACGACTACGACAACGACTACCACAACCACGACCACGACCACAGCAACGGGAACCGTAGAAGGCGGAGACATTACGTTTACGACGACGACGCTCCCGACCACAACCACAGAAACAGAAACGATTACGAGTGAGACGACCACTTCCACCGATTCGTCCGACACCACAACGAGCACAACGACTTCTACTTCTACGAGTAGCAGTGTTGTGACGGGAACGACGAAACCAACGTCCCTTCCGTCAACAGGACAGCTCTGGTGGCCGGTGCCGTGCATGGCAGCGGGGGGATTGGTTTTGATGGGAATCGGCTCACGGATGTCGAAAAAAGAGGATGACTAATTGATGCGGAAATTAAAAGCAGGACATTTTGTCATGCTGGTAGGGGCAGTGCTAATGATCGCAGCACTGTCCCTTGCTATTTGGAACTGGCATGACAGTCAGCGTGGCGGCGAAGCCGCCGAAACGATTCGGGAAGAGCTGGAAGAAGTAGAATCAGAAATGGTTGAAGGAACGGACGATTATCAGACGGCAGCCGTGCCGGCAGTGACGGCGGTTACGACGAAGATGACAGTTCCGACCCAGACGACTACAACGACGGGAATGCCGGTGTTAGAGGGGGCAGAAACGTCACCGAATGGGGAGACTCGTGCCACCACCACAACGACCCGACCAGAAATCGAAGATGCGTGGGATTTATACCAGCGCAGCACTGCCGATGATGAAGAAGAGGAAGAACTCTGGGCGCAGATTGACGGAAACTGGTATATTGGTGTTGTAACGATTCCGCTTTTGGATGTAGAGCTGCCTGTTGCGGGCACGTATGTCTATGACCAGCTGCGGTATACGCCGTGTCGCTATGCCGGCAGCTATCTGACAGACAATATGATTGTTGCAGCGCATAACTACAATTCGCATTTCGGGCGGATTAACCAGCTGTCGACGGGCGATCTTGTAGATTTTACAGACTTATCCGGAACGGTGTATCATTATGCAGTATTGCAGACAGAAATCCTGCCGAGTACAGCCGTAGAAGAGATGGAACAGGGCGATTGGGATCTGACCTTGTTCACCTGTACGCTGAGCGGCACCAGTCGTGTGACGGTGCGTTGCGTGCGAATCGAAGAATAAGAAAAGAGCGTCTTGCCGGATGAGAGCGGTGAGACGCTTTTGTGCGTGTGGGTAGGAATGTTAATTTTAATGGATTGACCACGAAAATGGGCTTGATTTTTTCCGTAAAAAATGATATAATAGCAAATTATACATTATTCTATGCAGAAAGAGGGCGTCAGTTTGATAAAGAGTATGACGGGGTTTGGGAGAGGTCATGTTCTGTCGGATGGAATGGATATTCTGGCAGAAGTGCGTTCTGTCAATCATCGTTTTTTGGAATGCACCGTCCGGATTCCCAGAAATTACAGCTTTCTGGAGGAACGCATCAAGGAATGTGTGCAGAAGACGGCGGCCAGAGGGAAAATTGAAGTTGCGCTGACCATACAGCTGCCGGAGTCCAACGCCAGTGTCATCACGGTCAATCTGGAGACGGCGAAAGCGTACTGTCAGGCATTGCAGACGGCAAATGAAACGCTGCATTTGCAGGACGATCTGACGCTTTCCAGATTGTTGCAACTGCCAGAACTCTTCACCGTGCAAAAGCAGGAAATAGACGAAGCGGCACTCTGGCAAGTTGTCAAAACAGCGTTAGAGGAAGCATTGTCACAGTTCCTGACCATGCGACAGACAGAAGGCGAACGATTGCGACAGGATGTGCGGTATCATGTGCAGCAGATTGCAGAGCAGCTGGCAATTGTAGAGCAGGAAGCACCGCAGACACAGGCGCAGTACTACAAACGGTTGTATCAGAAATTGACCACGCTGTTGGAAGATCAGTCCATTGACCAGCAGCGGTTGGTGACAGAAGCCGCTGTTTTTGCGGAAAAGATTGCGATTGATGAAGAAACGGTTCGTCTGCACAGTCACTTGCAGCAGTGTGAACAATTGCTGGATGCAGAAGTGCCCGTGGGCAGAAAACTGGATTTTCTGGTACAGGAAATGAATCGGGAAGTCAATACGATGGGTTCCAAGGCACAGAATCTGGACATCACAAAACGAGTGGTGGAGATGAAGTCCGAGATTGAGAAGATACGGGAGCAAATTCAAAATATCGAGTAAGAAAGGTTGGTGTTCTCCGCATGAGAAAGGGTTTGTTGCTGGTTGTTTCCGGACCGTCCGGTTGCGGAAAAGGAACCATTTTGAAACAGGTGATGCCGGAGATGGGGTTGTATTATTCCGTTTCCATGACAACACGGCAGCCAAGAGAAGGAGAAGTGGATGGTGTACACTACCACTTTGCAACGAAAGAACAGTTTGAAACAATGATTGCGCAAGGCGGCATTCTGGAACATGCGATTTATTGCGACAATTATTATGGAACACCAAAAGAAGAAGTGGAATCCATGCGGAATGCTGGAAAAGATGTTGTGCTGGAAATTGAAGTAAAAGGCGCAGCACAGATTCGGAAGCAGTGTCCGGATGCCATTTTTGTTTTCATTTTGCCACCGAGCCTGACAGAGTTGGAACATCGTCTGCGTGGGCGTGGAACGGAGGCAGAATCTGTCATTCAGAAACGGACAGAGGCAGCCGTGGCAGAAATGAAATGTGCAACGAATTATGATTATCTCGTTGTCAATGGAACGTTAGAAGATGCGGTCGCAGAGATGAAACAGATTATTTCTGCGGAACGCATTCGCCATATAGAAAAAGAAGAAAAAGTGAGAGAGGTATTAGAATCATGAGTATGTTGAGACCATCTTTGAATCAGTTGATGACGAAAAACGAGAGCTGTTATTCTGTTGTCGTTGGCATTGCCAAGCGGGCAAGAGAAATTGCAGACGATTTGTGTGCTCAGAAGAAGACACTGGAAGAGAAGCCGGTACAGACTGCGGTAGATGAACTGGCAGCCGGAAAATATCGGATTATTGAAAGTGAATCACTGAACAACTGAAGTGCATGACGGAAGAAAAGGGAACGCCTGTTTTTCTGGGCATTGCCGTCTGGGATACGGCATATACATTTGACCGGCTGTTTACCTATCGGGCAGCACAGCCGGTTGCCATCGGCTGTCGGGTGATTGTCCCATTCGGGAGAGGAAATCGGGCTCGGATTGGCATGGTACTGGAGAAACAGCAACCGCCGGAAACAGCTGTCAAGTCCATTCTGACTGTGGTAGATGATGTGCCGGTGTTGCAGGCGGAACAACTGGAATTGGTGTTCTGGCTGCGAGAAATGACGTTCTGTACCTATTGTGATGCCATCCGTACCATTTTACCGGCTGGGATGCAATTGCAGATTGCAGAAAAAACAGTACTGGCAGAGCCGCTGCCGGATGTTCTGCTTTCACCAGAAGAATCCGCCTTGTATTGTGCACTCCGGCAGGCAGGCACGGAAGCGGCATTTCAGAAGCGATTGCAGCATCCGTTGGCGGCATCTCTTTTCCAGAAAGGGGTATTGGTTTCCCGTTTGACGGCAAAACCGAGAGTACAGGAACCATTGGTAAAAATGGTATCGTTACCGGCAGTATTACCTGTACATCGGATGACACCCAAGCAACAGCAATTGATTAAACTGTTGCAGGAGTCCGGAACGTTGCCAGAAAAAGAAGCTTGTCGCCGCTGCAACATCACAAGAGCTGTGGTGCAGACAGCTGAGAAAAATGGACTGGTTGTCTGCAAAATGCAGCCGGCAGAACGAAATACAACCGGAACGGCAATCACAGAAGATGTACATGCCATTACGCTTTCGGCTGCACAGCAGCGTGTGATGGAGCAGGTTCTGGAGAAAATAAACGCCAGTGTTTTCACCTGTTTTCTGTTACATGGTGTGACGGGCAGCGGAAAGACCCGTGTATTTCAGAAGCTGATTGCTGCAACATTGCAGATGGGCAAACAAGCCATTGTGCTGGTACCGGAAATTGCGCTCACACCACAGATTGTCGGACAGTTTCAACGATTATTCGGCGATGCCGTTGTGGTGATGCACAGCGAGTTATCAGACCGGCAGCGGCAGGATGCCTATCACCGGATGCAGACAGGAACAGCGAGAATTGCAATTGGGACACGCAGTGCCGTCTTTGCCCCTGTAAAATCGTTGGGGTTGATGATTGTAGATGAAGAGGGGGAGCGGACATATAAGTCCGACAATGCGCCTCGTTATCATGCGATTGCCGTTGCGAAAAAACGCTGTCAGACGCATCATTGCCCGTTGTTGCTGGCATCTGCAACGCCATCTATAGAGAGTTATTATTATGCCCAGAAAGGCATTTATACGCTGTTAGAATTAAAACAACGCTATCGCAATATGCCGTTGCCGGAAGTGACAACGGTGGATATGAATCAGGAGCGGCAGCGTGGCAACACATCAGCGTTTAGTACGGAATTGTTGCAGGCAATACAGGACACCATAGCAGTGGACAAGCAGGCATTATTACTGTTGAACCGACGTGGCTATTATACAATCATCAGTTGCTGTCAGTGTAATCAGCCGGTTTATTGTCCGAATTGCAGTGTGCCAATGACGTATCATAAGGTGAGTGACCAGCTGATGTGTCACTATTGCGGACATATGCAGCCTATGGTGACGACCTGTCCGCACTGCGGAAATGGACAATTCCGGCGGATGGGATTGGGCACACAGCAGATGGAAGAACAGCTGCAAACGCTGTTTCCGACTGCTCGGATTCTTCGCATGGATGCGGATACGACGGTTTCCCGTTATGCCTATGAAGAAAAATTCACTGCCTTTCGGGAAAAGGCGTATGACATTATGATTGGCACGCAGATGATTGGAAAGGGACTGGATTTTCCCGATGTCACACTGGTTGGTGTGTTGTCAGTGGATAATGCCCTGTTTGCCGGCGATTTCCGCAGCTATGAACGAACTTTTTCGTTGATTACGCAGGTAGTTGGCAGAAGCGGACGAGGAACAACAGCAGGTCGTGCGATTCTACAGACCTTTCTGCCGGATCATTATGTGCTGCAACTGGCAGCGAGACAAAATTATCCGGCGTTCTATGAACAGGAAATTTCTATTCGAAAGGCGTTGCTGTTTCCGCCGTTTTGTGATTTGTGTGTATTGACTTTTGTTGGAGAACAAGAAACCTGTGTCGCAGATGCAGCCAGAGAAGCAGTACAGCAAATTACACGTTATGTAAAACAAACCGGATTTTCCCTGCCGCTCTGGGTGTTGGGCGCAGTGCCTTGTCCTTATGAGCGACTGAAAGGGAAATATCGGTATCGTGTGATATTAAAATGTAAAAATACTGCGCCGTATCGGGCATTGGTTCGTACTGTACTGGCAGCTGTAACGGGACAGAAAGCATTTTCCAAACTGCACTGTTATGCTGATATGAATGGCGATATTGGCGTATAATAAAGGAGAATATACTGGATATGGCTATTCGTAGAATACGCAAAGAGGGCGATCCGGTTTTGCGCATGGTTTGCAAGCCGGTGACACAGTTTGATGAATCGTTGCACCGTCTGCTGGATGATATGCAGGAGACATTGAAAGCAGCGGAGGGCGTTGGTCTGGCAGCACCGCAGGTCGGCATTGCCAAACGGCTGTTCATTATGGATCTGGGATTGCCGGAGATGATTGAAGCCATCAATCCGCAGATTCTCAAAACCAGTGGGAATCAACATGTCATGGAAGGCTGCCTCTCCTGTCCGGATCAGTGGGGCTATGTCGATCGACCGAAGCGTTGTCGTCTGCGGGCACAGAACCGGCGTGGAGAATGGTACGAGATGGCATTTACAGATCTGGGGGCACAGTGCACCTGCCATGAGTATGACCATCTGGACGGACATCTGTTTATTGATATCGTAAAAGAATTTGTAGACCCAGAAAAGGAACAATAACGTATGAAAATTGTATTTATGGGAACACCGGATTTTGCAGTCCCGTGTTTACAGGCGTTGTTGCACAGCACAGAACACGATGTTGCTGCTGTATTCACGCAGCCGGATAAGCCAAAGGGAAGAGGCTATAAAATGATTCCACCACCGGTCAAAGCCGCTGCACTGGAAGCCAACATTCCGGTTTATCAGCCGCTTTCTCTCCGGAAAGGCGAAGATGCAGAACAGGCTTTGCAGACATTGCAGGAGATTGCACCGGATGTCATTGTTGTAGTGGCTTACGGACAGATTTTACCGAAGACCATTCTGGATCTGCCACGTTATCACTGCATTAACATACATGGTTCGCTGTTGCCAGCGTATCGTGGTGCAGCACCGATGCAGATGTGTCTCCTCAACGGCGAGACGGAAACCGGTGTGACAGCAATGCAGATGGCAGAAGGTCTGGATACTGGCGACATGCTGGTGAAAGCATCTCTGTCGATTGGAGAAGACGAAACATTTGCTTCGTTGCATGACCGCTTGGCAGCATTGGGGGCAGAAGTGCTTCTGGAAACGCTGGCACAGCTGGAAGCGGGAACGGTCAATCCGGAACCGCAGGAAGAAGCGGCTTCTTCTTATGCTGGACGCATTACGAAAGAAATGTCTGCATTGCACTTTGAACAGCCAGCCAATGTGCTGCATAATATCATTCGTGGCATTACAGGCTTCACGACATTGGATGGGAAGCGATTGAAAGTATATGCTTCTCATGTCATCAAAGAGACAATGCCGGAAGATTTGCCGGTTGGTGCGGTAGCAGATGCACAGAAACTGGTCATCAAGTGTGGAGATGGATTCGGTTTGCAGTTACTGGAAGTGCAACCGGAGGGGAAAAAGCGCATGCAAACAGCTGATTTTCTCCGTGGCAAGTCGATTCCCTATGGAACGGTCTTTGGCGCATAAGCCGGAAAGGAGTGCTTTCTCATATGGGATATGGTTTACTAATCATCGGTTTTCTGATTTGTGCCATTGCATCTTGGAATGTCAATGCGACCTTCAAACGGTATGAAAAAGTTGCCAGCAGTCGTGGATGGACCGCTGCACAGGTTGCCCGACAGATTCTGGATGACAATGGGTTACAAATGATTCGCATTGAACAAGTGAATGGCAATCTGACGGATCACTATGATCCCAGTGCCAACGTGGTGCGGTTGTCAGATTCTGTTTACCATTCCAGTTCTGTTGCAGCCATTGGCGTAGCAGCGCACGAATGCGGTCATGCTGTACAGCACGCACAGGAATATGTGCCGATTAAAATTCGGCAGGCAATTATTCCGGTCACACAGATTGGTTCGCATGCGTGGTATATTGTCTTTATTCTGGGGCTGATTCTCAGTGCCAGACCGTTGATTTATCTGGGTATTCTGTTATTTTCTTTGATTGTTGTATTTCAGTTTGTGACACTGCCGGTTGAGTTCAATGCCAGCAGTCGTGCCCTGAAGACACTGGATACGTGCCATATCTTAGAAGGCGATGAACTGAACGGCGCAAGAAAAGTATTGACAGCGGCAGCAATGACGTATGTTGCTTCTTTGGCGAACTCCATTTTGCAGCTTGTTCGTCTGTTGGGTGCCGCAAAACGGAGAAATTGATGATGCAGGGAAGACGACTTACCGTACAGCTTCTGAATCAGGCGGAGCAGGCAGGCAGCTATTCCAATCTGTTATTGGATCATGCACTGCATCAGACTGAAATGGAGCAGAAAGAAAAAAAACTTTGTACAGCCTTGTTTTATGGTGTCCTGACTCGTCGGATTACACTGGATGCAGTGCTTGCAAAGTACAGCAAAAAACCAATTGCAAAATTAGATCCGACGGTGCGGAATATTCTGCACGTCGGGTTATATCAGATTTTATATATGCAGCAGATTCCGGATCGGGCTGCGGTAGATGAAAGTGTGAAGCTGACAAAACAGTTCCGGAAAGCCAGTGCAGGCGGCTTTGTCAATGCGGTTCTGCGTGCGTTTCTGCGAGATGAAAAACAGATTCCGCTTCCGAAGCAACGGGAACAGGCATGGTCGGTGCAATATGCTGTACCGGTCTGGTTGGTAAAGATGTTATTGCAGGCATATGGAGAGACAGCGGCACGTTCTTTCTTCGAAAACGCCCTGTTGCCGCCACCATTGACCATCCGGCGGAATCCATTGCTGGCAACAGAAGAACAGCTTCTGACCGCATTACAGCCTTATGGCATTCAGAAACACCCAGTTGTACCGGATGCCTATTGTCTGACGGGTGGTAATTTACGGAGCTGTGCCGCATTCAAAGACGGTTGGTTTCATGTACAGGATGTGGCATCGCAGCTTTGCTGCATGGCGTTGGGTGCAAAGCCGGAGGAAACCGTATTGGATGTCTGTGCAGCACCGGGTGGAAAGACTTGTACCATTGCAGAATATATGCAGGGAACAGGCAACGTGCTTGCATTTGAATTGCAGCCGAACCGTGTGCCGTTGATTGCAAAAGCAGCGGAACGGTTGCATTTGCAGAATGTCACAGCTGCACAGGGAGATGCTTCTGTTTTTCGGGCGGATTTGCCGCAGGCAGATCGTGTCCTGTGTGATGTGCCGTGTTCCGGACTGGGTGTGATTCGGCGGAAACCGGAAATTCGCTATAAAAAACCGGAAAGTTTTGCGGATTTGCCAAAGATACAAGCTGCCATTCTGGAGACAGCCGCCCGTTATGTCAAGAAGGGTGGTACACTGCTCTATTCTACTTGTACGCTTTGTCCAGCAGAAAATACAGAAGTGGTACAGCAGTTTCTGGCGCAGCATAGCGAATTTACGCCGCAGCCGGTACTGCCGGAACGGGGCGGAAAATGGAACGAATCCATGGTGACACTGTTGCCATCCGATTGCAATAGTGATGGGTTCTTTCTGGCAAAAATGCAGCGGATACAGTGAGGTGAATCAATGGAAAAACAGGATATCCTTTCTTTGACCTTGTCAGAGCTGGAAGCGGTTGTGCAGGAAATGGGCGAACCGAAATTCCGTGCAAAACAGATTTTTACGTGGTTGCATCAGAAACGAGTCACTGATTTCTCAGAAATGACGACATTGTCCCTGCCATTGCGGGAGCGGTTGACGGAACGGTTTTTTCTGCCTCGCTTAAAGATTGCCAGAAAACTGGTATCTGCAATAGACGGAACTACAAAATATCTCTATGCGTTGCCAGATGGCAATTATGTGGAGACGGTCTGTATGCAGTATCATCATGGCACCAGCCTCTGTATTTCTACACAGGTTGGCTGCCGGATGGGTTGCCGGTTCTGCGCCTCCGCCATTGCTGGATTTATCCGGAATCTGACACCGGCGGAAATGCTGTTGCAAATCTATGAGACTGAACGAGCACAGCAGTGTAAAATCTCCAGTCTGGTGCTGATGGGCATCGGGGAGCCACTGGATAATTTTGATGCCGTGATGCAGTTTTTACAGCTGCTCTCTGATCCGAATGGAACCGGCATGAGCTTGCGACACGTCACCGTTTCGACCTGTGGCATTGTGCCGAAAATACTGGAGCTGGCAGAGCGGCGGCTTGGTCTGACGCTTTCTGTTTCGCTGCACTGTCCGGATGATGCTGGCAGAAGCGAAATTATGCCAGTGAACCGGAAGTATTCCATTGATACGCTGTTGGATGCCTGTCAGGTTTATTTTGAAAAAACGGGCAGACGGGTGACATTTGAATATGCCGTGATGGAACAGGTCAACAGTGCGGAACGGGATGCGGCAGCACTGGCGAAACGATTACAGGGACTTCATGCACATGTCAATCTGATTCCGGTCAATCCGGTGGCAGAACGACAATATCACACTGTACGGAAAACCGTGGTGCAATTTCAGAAGACATTGGAGCAATATGGCATCCCTGCTACCATCCGGCGGACATTGGGAAGTGACATAGCAGCGGCATGTGGGCAACTGCGACGGGATGCGTTGCAGCAACATCCATAATACAGAAGCAAACAGAAACAAAACAGAATGGTGTGAATGCAAGGGAGGGAACATCCATTGAACTGCGCAAGTGTAACACATATCGGGTATTTGCGGGAAGAGAATCAGGATTGCGTGGAAACGAAATCGTTTCCGGGGGGCGTTCTGGCGTTGGTCTGTGACGGCATGGGGGGAGAACGTGCCGGAAAAGAAGCCAGTACACAAGCGACAACCATTTTTATGGAGTGTATGCAGGAACGTTGTCAACAGGAAATGCAGACCCATGAAATCCGGAATGCTATGATGGCAGCCGTTTCAGCGGCAAATACCGTAATTTATACTTCTGCCAAGCTGAATTATCAGAATTTTGGCATGGGGACAACCTGCGTTGCGGCATTCTGGAGTCAGGATGGCGTAACCATTGTCAATGTGGGCGACAGCAGAGCGTATTGTTATGCAGATGGCGTTTTACAGTCGGTGACGGTTGACCATACATTTGTCAATTTTTTGTTGGACAGCGGCGAAATCACAGAAGAGGAACTGGCAAGCCATCCGATGCGACATATGTTAATTCGGGCGGTCGGTGTAGAAAAAACAGTTGAAGTGGATGATTTCTTTCTTCCCCATACAGATGGCATGAAAATTCTGCTTTGTTCAGATGGATTGCATGGATTCTGTACCGAAGAAGAAATACAAACCATCATGCAGCAGGAAAAACCAGCACAAGAACTGGCAGATGCACTGTTACAGTTGGCATTGGAGAAAGGCGGCAAGGACAATATCGCCATTGCTGTCATTACAGAATGATATCATCGGAGGGAGCGTATGGATAATTATATCGGCAAACGGCTGGACGGTCGCTATGAAATTACAGAGCTGATCGGACAGGGTGGCATGGCAAACGTGTACAAAGCAGTGGATGTACTGGATAACAGAGTGGTGGCAGTGAAGATTCTCAAGCGAGAATTTTCAGAGAGCGATGAGTTCTTGCGGCGTTTCCGCAATGAATCCAAAGCCATTGCCGTCTTGTCGCATCCCAATATTGTCAAGATTTACGATATGGGCTTTTCGGAGAAGCTGCAATATATTGTCATGGAATATATTGACGGCATCACACTCAAGGAATATATCGACAGCGAACGGGTTCTGAATTGGAAGGATGCTGTGCATTTTATCATTCAGATTCTCCGTGCCCTGCAACACGCACACAATCGAGGCATTGTCCATCGGGACATCAAGCCACAAAATATCATGTTGTTGACAGATGGTACGATTAAGGTCATGGACTTCGGAATTGCAAAATTTGCA
>CAYNPC010000037.1:0-8741 GCA_964399025.1 uncultured Ruminococcus sp.
TCAACGCTGTAAATGGTTGCTGTGAAAGAGCCGCTACCGCCGTCGTCATCGTCATTACTATAGCCGCTATAGAAAGAAATATAATTTCCATCAATCCAACCATAATAGTCGCCATCGTCGCTATCCCAACATTGATACCAAGTGATCCCGTAGGAATAGGCTATGTTTTGTGCGGTGATATGCCAACCATTCTGAACAGCGTGTTCGATTTCTTTTGCCCCACCTTGGAGGACATACTCTGATGTATAGCCATAAACACCGCTGCCTTTGACCTCTCCCTTTTGGTAGACACCAGCATCATTTGCTTCCACCTGAATTGGTTGTATCATAGAAACTTGTTCTGTCGAAATTGGCAGCATGACACCGAGTAGCAGCATCATAGCAGCAACGACACCGGAAATCCATTGCTTTGTTTGTCTCATTTTAAAGTACACCCCTTTTTAAATCATCAAGTAAATAATCCAATTCCATATGACGCTGCATTTAACACAAAAGAAAACAAAAACGGATTTCTCTTCTGGTACAGACAACGTCGATAGATACACGCTTCGACGAACCACACCACTCCTTCTAAAAAAAGAATCCAGAGAACAGGATGGCGAAACCGGAGCGGACAGAAAAAATTGATGAACGTCGTCGCCGGATTGGTTGCCAGATTGACAAGGAAAACCAGCAGCAGGTCACGCCAGTTCCGTTTCGGATAGAGTATCGCTGCGCCACACTCCACAATCTCTGTTGTGAGAAGGCACGGCACCATGTAGTAAAGCACCAACCCTCGGAATAGTTGGTTCTCCATGAGATCCATCGGTATCCTCCCCCTTTTCCCATTCTATCCCAAAATCATGCATAGAAATTTGTCGCTTCTGCACATCATTTTCATGATTAGTATAGCATATCTGCGCATAGAATGCAAGCCTTTCTGCCACAATCCGTGAAAAAATAATTGACAGTCAATAGAAAACATGATATAATGGGAACGGAAATCACACGGTGCGTAGACACCAGCATCATCAGAAAGGATTGGATTATTTTATGATTATTCTCGTTGTAAATGCCGGCAGCTCTTCCCTGAAGTATCAGCTGATTGATATGCAGGACGAATCTGTCATCGCAAAAGGAAACTGTGACCGGATCGGCATTGATGGCCACCTGAGCCACAAGACAGCTGACGGTAGAAAAGTGGAGGAAGATTGCAGCTTCCCGACACACGCAGAAGCATTTGAACGGCTGGTACAGGCACTGACCACCGGCGACGCTGCTGTTATTTCCAGCATGGACGAAATTTCCGCAGTGGGTCACCGTGTTGTACAGGGCGCAGAGCTGTTTACAAAGACCACACTGGTAACAGATGAAATCATCGACAAGATCGAAGAACTCAGAGAACTGGCACCGGTACATAACCACGGTCATGCACTGGCACTCTGGGCATGTAAGAAGATTATGCCGGAGATTCCGCAGGTTGCTGTATTTGATACCGCATTCCACCAGACCATTCCGCAGAAGGCTTATATGTACGGCTTCCCGTATGAGGATTATGAGCAGTATCATGTCCGGAAATATGGCTTCCACGGCACGTCTCACCGCTTTGTCACCGCAAAGCTGGCAGAAGTAATGGGCAAGGATCTGAAGGATCTGAAGGTTGTTTCCTGTCATCTGGGCAATGGTTCTTCCATTACTGCGGTCAAGGACGGACAGTCTGTGGATACCACAATGGGCTTTACGCCGCTGGATGGTGTCCTGATGGGCACAAGATGTGGTGCCGTTGACCCGTCTGCTGTTACCTATGTCGCAGCAAAGCACGACTTCACAACCGCTGAAATGGATACTTACATGAACAAGCAGTCCGGTCTGCTGGGCGTTTCCGGTCAGTCTTCTGACTTCCGTGACATCACAGCTGCTGCGGAAGCTGGCGACAAGCGGGCAACACTGGCAAAGGATATGCTGGTTTATGATATCAAGAAGGATATCGGTTCTTATGCCGCTGTTATGAACGGTCTGGACGCTGTCATCTTCACTGGCGGTATCGGTGAAAATGCACCGAATTGCAGAGAAGAAGTTTGCAGCAACATGGAATATCTGGGCATCCAGATCGACAAGGAAGCCAACAACTTCAAGGGCGAACTGAGAAAGATTTCCACACCGGATTCCAAGGTCGCTGTCTGGGTCATCCCGACCAACGAAGAATTGTTGATTGCAAGAGATACGCTGGCAGTGGTACAGGGCAAGTAAACTGACCAACGACACAAAACAAAGACAGAACCGCCACCAGTCGCATGGAGGCGGTTTTTGTTTGCAAAAATCAGGAAAGGGTGGACGCATATGACACCAGAAAAAATTGCACGCATCAACGAACTGGCACGGAAACAGAGAGCCGGTACGCTGACCGCAGCCGAAAAAACAGAACAGGCAGCCCTGCGGCTGGAATACCGACAGGCTGTTGTCGGGAATCTGAAAGGGCAGTTGAACAACATCGAATTTGTAGACGACAAAAAAAGCAAATAATCGTCTTGTTTCCCGTCCGGTTGTGGAGAGATTCCGGAAAATTGCTTGCGGAATGCTTTACTTTTTGCAAGAAATATGCTATACTGATGCTATATCAGAATCATCATGGAAAGGAATGAACGTATGAGCCTTGTTTATGCAATTGCAAACCAGAAGGGCGGTGTCGGAAAAACCACGACAGTTGTCAATCTGGCTGCTTATTTCGGTTCTCGTGGGAAACAGGTTTTATGTGTGGATATCGACCCACAGGGCAACACCACAACGGGTCTGGGCATCAAAAAACGAACACTGACCGCCTCTTCTTATAACGTGCTGAATGGAACGGCGAAAATTGCCGATGCCATTGTTCGCACCGAGTTTCAGAATGTCTCTGTTCTGCCCGCAAAAGACGATCTCGCCGGCTGTGAATTGGAACTGAGTGGGATGGAATATCGTGCCAGCCGCTTGAAAATGCAGCTGCTGACCTGTAAGCTGGATTATGATTATATTTTCATTGACTGTCCACCGGCACTGGGTTTGCTGACGCTCAACGGGCTGACCGCTGCGGATGCCTTGATTATCCCGATGCTGGCGGAATTTTACGCACTGGAGGGACTCTCTCAGCTGACCAATACGGTCAAAGCCGTGCGTGCCAATCTCAATCCGGCATTGAAAATTGCAGGCATTCTGTTTGTGATGTTTGACCCCCGCCTGAATCTTTCCCGACAGGTCGAGGCAGAAGTCGCAAAGTATTTTCCGAATCAGATTTTTCAGACGAAAATTCCACGGAATGTCCGGCTTTCCGAAGCCCCCAGCTATGGCAAACCAGTGATGTACTATGACAAGCATTCCAAGGGCGCAGAAGCCTATGCCGCATTGGGGATGGAGCTGTTAGGAGAAGCCGTACCGGAGAAAAAAGAAAAGAAATTACGCTTGTTCGGCAAGAAAAAATAAAGCAGGTTTTGGATGCAGATCTTATATTGCAAATAGAGGAAAGGAGGGTGGTTTATGGCAATTGGCGGATTGGGCAGCGGTCTGGATTTCTTATTTGATGAAAATACAGCGGAAGTGCCAGGGAAACGCACCTTGCGGTTATCGGAAATTGAACCGAACCGTGCACAGCCCAGAAAACATTTCAGCGAAGAAGCCATTGCAGCACTGGCGGATTCCATCCGACAGCATGGCATGTTGCAGCCGATTCTGGTGCGTCCTTATGGGATGGTTTATCAGATTGTGGCAGGGGAACGCCGTTGGCGTGCCGCAACGATGCTGGGACTGGAAGAAGTGCCGGTGATCATCAAAGAGTTTTCCGATCAGGAAACGATGCAGATTGCATTGATTGAAAATCTGGTGCGGGAAAACCTGACCCCATTGGAAGAAGCAGCCGGTTTTCGGGATTTGATGGAACAGTATGGCATGACACAGGAGGCTGTCGCCAAATCAGTCGGCAAATCCAGAAGTGCGGTGGCGAATGCGTTGCGCCTGTTGCAGTTGCCGGAAGAAATCCGGCAGATGCTGGAGGATGGCAAGATGACGGCTGGTCATGCGAGAGCGTTGCTGGCAATCACAGATCCAGCGTTGCAGTTGGAAACTGCCCGCAAATGTGTGGAATACGGGCTGACGGTACGGGCAGTTGAGAAGATTGCAGCAGATGCGGCGGAACAGACAGCCCAGAAGACAAAACGCAAACGGACAAAACCGTCTGACCAATACTACAAAGAAATGGAGTTGCAGCTGGCAGATCAGTTGCAGCGAAAAGTTTCTGTGACCTACGGCAAGAAAAAAGGGACATTGGTGCTGGAGTTCTACGATAAAGAAGATCTGGCAGCACTGGCAAAACAGCTGACAGAGCTGGAATAATTGATTTTTATAAATGGAGGAACAATCCCATGATTGATATGAAGTTGATCCGGAACAATCCGGAACTGGTAAAGGAAAACATCCGTAAGAAGTTTCAGGACGAAAAGCTGCCGCTGGTCGATGAAATTCTGACGATGGACAAGCAGTATCGGGAAACCAAAATGACTTGTGACGAGCTGCGGAGTCAGCGGAAATCCATCAGCAAGAAGATTGGTGCGCTGATGGGACAGGGCAAGAAGGACGAAGCAGAAGCTGTTAAACAGGAAGTCGCTGCAATTGGCGCAAAGCTGGACGAACTGGAACAGCTGGAAACCACACTGGAAGCAGACATCAAGAAAAAGATGATGGTCATCCCGAATATCATTGATGACAGTGTACCGATTGGCAAGGACGACAGCGAGAATGTCGAGGTCGAAAAGTTCGGCGAACCGTTTGTACCGGATTTTCCGGTACCGTATCATGTGGATATCATGGAAAATCTGGACGGCATTGACATTGATTCTGCCAGAAAGACAAGCGGAAACGGCTTCTATTATCTGTGTGGCGACATCGCACGGCTGCACTCCTGCATCCTGAACTATGCACGGGATTTCATGATTAACAAGGGCTTTACTTACTACATTCCGCCGTTCATGATTCGCAGCAGCGTTGTCACTGGCGTTATGAGCTTTGCAGAGATGGAAGGAATGATGTACAAGATTGAGGGCGAAGACCTCTATCTGATCGGCACCAGCGAACACTCTATGATTGGTAAGTTCATTGATACGATTTTGCCGGAAGAAAACCTGCCGCAGACCCTGACCAGCTATTCTCCATGTTTCCGGAAGGAAGTGGGCGCACACGGTCTGGAAGAGAGAGGCGTTTACCGGATTCACCAGTTTGAAAAGCAGGAAATGATTGTAGTCTGCAAGCCGGAAGAGAGCATGGATTGGTTCCACAAGCTGTACAGCTATACCGTTGAATTGTTCCGGAGCATGGATATTCCGGTGCGGACACTGGAATGTTGTTCCGGCGATCTGGCAGACCTGAAGGTCAAGAGCATTGACGTAGAAGCATGGTCGCCACGGCAGAAGAAGTATTTTGAAGTCGGCAGCTGTTCCAATCTGGGCGATGCACAGGCAAGACGGCTGGGCATTCGGGTCAAGGCAGCCGATGGCAGCAAGTATTTTGCACACACCCTGAACAACACCGTTGTTGCACCGCCGAGAATGCTGATTGCATTTTTGGAGAACAACCTGAACGCCGATGGCAGCATCCGGATTCCGGAACCGCTTCAGCGGTATATGTTCACGGATTGCATCCGTCCGAAACAGAAATAAGTGCGTTTGTTTCACGGGAAACAGTGTTTCCAGCGTTTGTTTCACGTGAAACAAGACGACAAAAGAATATGAGAAACCGGCATTTCCACGCAGAAAAGGAAATGCCGGTTTTTTTGTGGGCAGATTACGATAGGGGCATTCTGCCGTTGGTCATACAGGTTGTCTGTTTGTGTAAGGATGTAGGTTCTGTCAGATTGGGGCGTTGCTGTACCGGAATGCGAATCCGGTATTCGATGTGGGTGTCGTATTGGAGCTTTTGCGAATCTGCCGGAATGCCGGCAGCCTGCATGGTTTCCACGGCTTTGTTGATGGTGTTGACGAAAATCCGGACATTCTGAAAGACTTTGCTGCGCTTGCGGTAACTATCCCGTGTCTTGTTCTGTCCGATTTTCGCTTCGACTGCCGCTTCTGTCTTCTCGACATTCAGATTGTATTTGATGACCTTGTCCAGAATTTGCAGGCGTTCTTCCGGCGCACGCAACCGCAACAGTGCACGGGCGTGGCGTTCGGTGAGGTTGTATTTCATAATGATATCCCGTTCTGCCTGTGTCAGCCGCAACAGCCGGAGCTTGTTGGCAATGGTGCTCTGTGCTTTGCCCAGTTTGGCAGCGGCATCTTCCTGTGTCATGCCGTAATAGGAAATCAGTTTTTCAATGGCGGCTGCTTCGTCAAAAAAAGAGAGATCCTGCCGTTGGATGTTTTCCACCAGTGCCATAATTGCAGAATTGCGTTCGCTGATTTCCAGAATGATACAGGGAACGGATTGCAGTCCGGCAAGCTTCGCAGCCCGCAGGCGGCGTTCTCCGGCAACCAGTTCATAATGCTGGTCGGCATCCTTCCGCACGGTGAGCGGTTGGAGAATGCCATTCTGGGCAATACTTTCCGCCAACGACTGCATATCTGCCAAGTCAAAATCGGTGCGTGGCTGGTGTGGATTCGGAACAATTTCGCTCACATTCACGTCCACCACACGGTTAAGCGGTCTTTCTTTTGTAAATGTTAAAAATCCTGCCATAATGAAGATCCTTTCGTTTTCAGATTCCATGTGTAATTTCTTTTGAACTGCCTCCATTATAGCATAGGACAACCGGTTTGGCGATACAAAAAAATCGCAGCATTTCTGCAAAATGAAAAATTCCTCTCTATTCTCCAATGGAATTCGGTTTCTTTTTGAGAAATTCGAGGGAAATTGCAAAGGTTTCCCATCAGATTTTGCGATATTTCCATGCGGATTTCAGAAAAAAAGGCGGTGACCCTGTAAAAACAGCGCACCGCCTTTTTGAATTCGTTGTTGGATTTTGCTTAATAAGCCTTTGCCCAGAGTACCATGTGCTTTGCCGGTTTGCCGCAGCAGACACAAGTATCAGCATGGTGCTTCTGCTCCAGCGGAATGCATCGAGAACCAACGCCCGTTACTTCCTTGACCTTGTCCTCGCAAGCTTCTTCTCCACACCACATTGCTTCGATGAAGCCGTCGCCGTTTGCTTCCAGCGTCTTAGAAATTTCTTCCAGACTGGTGCAAGCGTAGGTGTGTGCTTTCCGATTGGCAAGTGCCTTTTCATACAAACCGTCGTGGACTGCCTGTAACCGTTCCTGTACGGTTTCTACCAGTGCAGACAGCGGACAGAAGGTCTTTTCCCGATTGTGACGGGTTACCAGCACGCACTGTTCCTGTGCGATATCCTTCGGACCGATTTCCAGACGAACCGGCACGCCCTTCATTTCATATTCTGCGAACTTCCATCCCGGTGAATTGTCGCTGTCATCCAGCTTCACCCGAATGCCAGCTGCCTTGAGCTGTGCTGCCAGTGCCTGTGCTTTTTCGAGCACGCCTTCCTTGTGCATGGCAACCGGAACAATGACAACCTGTACCGGTGCAACTGCCGGCGGCAGTACCAGACCGTTGTCATCGCCGTGGGTCATGATAATCGCACCAATCAGACGAGTGGTTACGCCCCAGCTTGTCTGATACGGATATTGCAGGGTGTTGTTCTTGTCGGTGAACTGGATGTTGAATGCCTTGGCAAAACCGTCACCGAAATAGTGTGACGTGCCAGCCTGCAATGCCTTGCCGTCGTGCATCAGTGCTTCGATGGCGTAAGTAGAGACCGCACCGGCGAACTTGTCGCTCTCTGTCTTCTTGCCCTTGACAACTGGCATTGCCAGTGCATCCTTACAGAAATCTGCGTAAACGTTCAGCATCTGTTCGGTTTCGGCAATGGCTTCTTCTTCTGTTGCATGGATGGTGTGCCCTTCCTGCCACAGAAATTCTCTGGAGCGGAGGAACGGACGGGTGGTCTTTTCCCAACGGACAACGCTGACCCACTGGTTGTAGAGCTTCGGCAGATCCCGATAGCTGTGGACGATTTCAGCGTAGTGATCGCAGAAAAGGGTTTCGGAAGTCGGACGAACGCAGAGCCGTTCTTCCAGCTTTTCTGTGCCGCCGTGTGTGACCCATGCCACTTCCGGTGCAAAGCCTTCTACGTGATCCTTTTCCTTTTGCAGCAGGCTTTCCGGAATGAACATCGGCATACAGACATTTTCATGTCCGGTTGCTTTGAACATACCGTCCAGAATGCTCTGGATCTGTTCCCAGATGGCGTAGCCATACGGACGGATGACCATACAGCCCTTTACGCTCGTGTAAGAAATCAGCTCCGCTTTTTTTACAATATCGGTATACCATTGTGCGAAATCCGCATCCATAGAGGTAATGGCATCGACCATTTTCTGATTGTTTTTTGCCATAATGAAATTCTCCTTTTTGATTTGTAGCAATTATGGATTCAGTAAACAGTATAGCATAGAATATCGAAAAAAGCAAGCATTGCATTCGTACAGAATGCGAAAAAGCAATTATTGTTTTGTCGTCGGCAAGTCGGCAATCAACAGAATGACAAATTGCAGGATGGTGGCAGCATCTTCATCGTTGATGATGCCGTCTGTATTGACATCGGCATTTGCGCTCTGCGTGTCGGTCAGTATCGTAACGCCTGCCAGATTCTTGTTGAGGCAGATGGCATCAATCAAATCCACAACGCCATTCAGATCCACGTCACCATACAGAACATTTGTTTCTGT
>CAYNPC010000037.1:8841-12901 GCA_964399025.1 uncultured Ruminococcus sp.
GAAGAACGCCACCAGATGGGCTGCAATTCGGTGTAGGTGTCCTGTACCGTCGCCTGTACGGTTTCGCCGTCGCCGTTCGTGAAGGTGTCATCAAAATCAATCGTGACATCTGCTGTCCCTCTGCCGAACTGGAATGATTTTGCGCCCCAGAATGTCGTATCCTCTGCATCCACCAGATGGTCGAAGGTCAGTGCACCACCGCCGCCGTACCAAGAAGAATCGGAGCTACAAGTTGTGCTGATGTTCAGAACAATCTGCTGCAAGTGTTCGATATCATCCAATGGAATGATCGGGAACCCGTTCTTGGACAGTTCCAGCGCATCGTAATCATAGGTGATGGTTTCTGTCTGGATATCCGGCGCTTCATAGATGGTGGCATCGCTCTTCTCATCGGCAATGACCACCTGTGCCACTGACATAGGCGGCAGTTCGACCGTCACTTGATTGTTGCTGATGTCATTCTGTACATCAATAATGCGAATCTGGTCATCATCCGGTGTGATGGCATAGACAACCGCACTTTGGTAATCCTTTGTGCTGCCGTCCAGCGTAATGACTGCTTTTTCTGTCTTGTCCGCACTCTTGTTGGAAAGCACGGTGGTGACAGTTGCATCATCGCCGGACTGTATTGCTGCATAAGCGTATGCCAGAGAGATATCTTCGGTTTCTGCTGCGATGGATGTGTCACCAAATGCAGCACCGTTGCCGTCGTAATTGGTATAAAGATTGATGGCAGAGGCAACATAAGGGCAGGCAGAAAGTGTGCCCCAGTATGTTGCAAAGTACACGCCATTCTCCCCAAAACAGCCAAGCGCATCTGCTTCTGCAATGGCAGAGCTGGATTGTTTGCCTGTTTCTGTTTCGTTGCTGATATCGCCGAGGTTGTATTCAGAGAACGCAATTTTTGTGCCCGGATAATACTGGTCAATGGATTCCTGTATGCGTGTCAGGAATGGGAAATATTGTCCCTGATAGGGCTGCAACCAGCTGTTTTCCTGATAGTCCGGATCGTATAAGCTTCTTGCTGCTTGTACTCTGGCAGCATCGGTGCTGCAATCCTGTGAATAGTAGTGGACATCGACAACATCCAGCAGACGTGTGCCATATGTTTCTTCTGCCTGCGCCATCTGTTCCAGATAGTAATCCAGATACCAATTGTAATTGTCCTGTACGGCGGTCCAGTCCGGATCGGTGTAATCCGTTCCGTTGCTGCCACGGATGCAAGGCAACATCCCCCAGAATGCTGGTCCGAATACCTCTGCGTTCGGGTCGATTTCCTTGACAACGCTCGCCAGAGAAATGGATTTGGAAATCAATTCGCTGCTGCTGATTTCTTCGCTGTGCAGCAGGGGATGGGTGTCATTCCAGAGAACCGGTTCGTTGTCCAGACTATAGCCCTGTATGCCGGTTTCCGTTGTTGCATCGCCGAGCGTCTGAACAATATAGTTGACATATTCGTCCATATAGACAGTATCATCCGTCAGGTCAGGGGTCAGGGAGAGTGCGCCATCTTTTCGGAACTGTACCGTATTCCAGCGATTTGAGGGGGCAGCTTCCGATTCGGAGACGGTGCCGTTTTTGTCGGCGGCAACATAGCCAGCCATTTGCAGCGTTGTGATTTTGTAGGGGACGTTGTACTGTGTGCAGACTTCAGAAAGACTGCGTGCAGCATAGCCAGCCCCATCGGTGATGTCCCCGATATTGGTGTCGGAGCTGTTGTGCCAGTCTTCTCCGGCATTGGAATAGTTCGTTTCCCAGTTGTAGCCGGTATAGCGGTTGCCACCCTGTCGGGTGGAAGCGGTCGTAACGGTGCGCAGATTAGAGCCGTTGCCAGAATCGTTGACACCATAGATGTAGGGACTGATTTCTTTCTGTTCGCTGTCAAGATGAACTGTCACCGGCATCGTGTAGCTGTCGCTGTCGGCAGCGATGCCATCCAGTGGAATCTGTGTCAGGCAGGTCAGTGTGAACAGGCTTGCAATCAGTGCAGTGCGTTTGCGGTGTTGCATGAAAAGACCTCCAATGTGATAGTTTTGTGATAAACACGTGTGTATTATGATAACATAAGAGTGCAAAAAAGTCAAGCAGTTGACAGGACACAGATTTCATGATAGAATAAGAAGATAATGAAAGAGAAAGGTTGATCAGTTTTATGGCAGGCACGGCAACACCATCCCCGCAACGTCCCAGAAAACGTGTCACACGAAAACAAGCACGCAATCGTCGGCTTCTGGCACTTTTGATTCTGATTGGTTTGTTTTTTCTGGTGCGCCGAGGAATCGCAAATTACGTACAGTCTCAGCGAGCGACGGACAAACAGACTGCCGGAAAAGAGACGACAACAATCAGCACAACGACACTGTCAGAAGAAATGGCAGCTGTTACAACAACAGCAGTCTCTTTGACGGAACAGACAACGGTAACGACCACAACGACGGGCACACCGTCCTCCGGAGAGTATCTGATTTCGGGCACGCTGCCACGGTCTTATTCGATTGAGGTCGATCCGGTTTTACAGAATCCGGAATTGCCGACTGGTTGCGAAGTGACCACCCTGACGATGCTGTTACAGTCACTGGGCTTTGACGTAGATAAAATACAGTTGGTAGAGGGCTATCTGACTTGTAAAGATCCGGGAACAGCTACACCACGGGAAGCCTTTATCGGCACGCCTTATGATAGCGGTGGATATGGCTGTTATGCTTCTGTGATTATTGATACGGCACGGAAATATCTGTCGGCACAGAACAGCGGACGGATTGTCAAAGATCTGAGCAATTCCGACTTCAATACATTGCTGCGAGAAGTGGCAAGCAATCATGCGGTTGCAGTCTGGGGGAGCATCGGTCTGGTGGACATCAATGAAGTTTACGCCTATACGATTACAAAAGCAGACGGCGAAACACAGGATGTGCAATGGCTGGAGAATGAGCATTGCTTCCTGTTGAAAGGGTACGATCTGGATCGGGATGTGGTAATTGTCAACGATCCTTTGAATGGCGAAATGGAATACCCGATGTCACGGTTCGAAGAAGTTTATGAGCAGTGCTACAAACAGGCATTGATTATTTATTGAGAAGTGAGAGGAATGCGCAATGAAATTGATCATACAGATTCCCTGCTATAATGAAGCAGAAACGCTGGCATTGGCAGTCAACGACCTGCCGAGACAGTTGGACGGCATTGACACCATCGAGTATCTGATTATCAACGACGGCAGTACAGATGCGACCGTCAAGGTAGCACGGGAGCTGGGCATTCATCACATTGTCTCGTTCCGGCAGAACAAGGGACTGGCAAAAGGATTTTTAGCCGGCATTGATGCTTCGTTGCGATTGGGTGCAGATATCATTGTCAACACCGATGCGGACAACCAGTATTGTGGGGCAGATATTGCAAAGCTGGTACAGCCGATTCTGGCGGAAAAAGCCGATATGGTCATCGGGGAACGACCGATTGACGAGACAGAACATTTCTCATGGAAAAAGAAAAAATTCCAGCATCTGGGGAGCTGGGTGGTACGGGTGGCATCCAATACAGATGTACCGGATGCACCGAGCGGATTCCGTGCGTATTCCAGAGAGGCAGCCATGCGGCTGAATGTTGTCAATGCGTACACGTACACGCTGGAGACGATTATTCAGGCAGGACAGAGCAAGATGGCGATTGCTTCTGTCCCGATTCGCACCAATCCGGAAACCAGACCGTCCCGTTTGTTTTCCAGTATGTGGCGGTATATGAAGCGTTCTGCTTCTGTTATCACTCGTTCGTTTGTGATGTACAAGCCATTGAAGTTTTTTGGAATACTGGGTTCGATTATTTTCGCATTGGGTGTGCTGTTGGGCGTGCGGTTTCTGGTGTATCTGGCAATCGGACAGGGCAGCGGGCATGTGCAGTCGCTGATTCTGACGGCAGTGCTGTTGATGATGGGATTCCAGACGATTGTTATGGGATTGCTGGGGGATACGATTGCAGCAAACCGGAAGATTTTAGAGGATGTACAGTATCATGTCCGGAAAATGGATTATGATGGGACAGGTGCGAAAGAAGAAACAAAAAA
>CAYNPC010000038.1:0-12849 GCA_964399025.1 uncultured Ruminococcus sp.
ATTTTCAACAGTGTCATTGTGGAAAAAAACATGCGCAATTTCGGGCTTTTTTATCGTTTTTCAACATTTCAACAGCCCCTACTACTACTACTAAGTACTTTTATCTTTTTTTTCTGCTTTTTTGCGCTTTCAGCGCAGCAAATAAAAAAAGATTGGTGGGAAACGCATGCTGGAAATCAAAAATTGCAAATAGAAAGGGTCTTATCATTTATGAAATTCACCTGCGAAAAACAAGCACTTTATCAAGCCGTTACCTACGTCTCCAAAGGCGTTGCACAGAAGTCCACCATCCCTGCACTGGAAGGCATCCGGATGCAAGTCCGCCCCGGCAGACTCCAACTGACCGGCTACGACCTCGAATTCGGCATCCAGACCCATCTGGCAGTGGATACCGCCGATACAGGCGAGTTCGTGATCAACGCCCGTCTGCTCAGCGAATCCGTCCGCCGCTTCTCCGGCACACAGGTTACCATCACGGTAACAGAACAGCTGGCAGTCACCATGCAGTGCGATGCAACAGAGTTCCGGATCTCCGCCATGTCTGCGGAAGACTACCCTGCCCTGCCAACGCTGGAGACCACCAGTGGGCTGACACTGGAACAGCCCATCCTGCGGTCTATGATTCATCAGACGTACTACGCCGCTTCTCTGAACGAGAACAAACCGGTCTTCACAGGAGAGCTGTTTGAAACCGTAGACAGCCAGCTGCGTGTGGTTGCCATCGACGGCTATCGCCTCGCCATCCGGACAGAACCCATTGCGGTCACAACGCCACAGCATTTCGTTGTGCCGAAGCGCACCCTGCTGGAAGTCGCTTCGATGCTGAAAGACGATGCCGAAACGCCTTGTATCGTCACCGCCAGCCGCAATCACATCGCTTTTTCGTTTAACGGGTATCTCGTCTTCTCCCGTCTGCTGGAAGGCGAGTTTCATAACTATCAGAGCAGCATTCCGGCAAACCATGAGACAGAAGTCATCCTGAAGACAGCAGACCTGATCTCCTGTCTGGAACGCTGTTCGCTGTTGATCAATAGCAAATTCAATGCGCCAATCTGCTGCACGTTCTCGGAAGAACAGCTGAATATCCGCTGTCAGACCGGCATCGGCAAGATCAACGACACCATTCCGGCACAGATTACCGGTCCGGATGTGACGATTGGCTTCAACAACCGCTACCTGTTGGAGGCAGCCAAGGCTGCCGATTGCGATCAGGTGCGGTTACAGCTGAGTGGCGGCAATCACGTTGCCAAGATGGTACCGATGCAGGGAGAAGCGTTTATTTTCCTGCTGATGCCGATTCAACTGCGCTGACAAACGAAATCGGTTGCCAGAAACGCAGAAAGAAAGGAGCTTTTTTCATGGCAAATGAAACGATAACGGTTGCCATCCACACCCCGTTTATCAAGTTGGATGCCCTGCTGAAATTCGCCGGATTGTGTGATACCGGCGGCTTCGCAAAGGAACTGGTACAGAAAGGGGCTGTTTCTGTAAATGGCGAAGTCTGTACGATGCGAGGAAAAAAAATCCGTCCCGGTGATGTCGTGACGGTGGATCGCTTCACCGTGCAAGTGACGGGAGAAGCATGAAACTGACTGCCATCACGATTGACGGATTCAAGAACCTGAAACAGCTGACCATAGAACCCGGGGCGCATTATAACCTGATTGTGGGCGAAAATGCGCAGGGAAAAACCAATTTTCTGGAGGCCATCTGGATGATGACCGGCTGCCGCAGCTTTCGGGGAACCCGGGAACGGGATTATCTCTGTACGGACGGCACGCCATTGCGGGTGGTCATCCGGTTTGACGATGGCAGACGGGAACAGACACTGACCTGTGAAATGACCTCGCCCAAGGATCGGCGATTCACGTGCAACGGCATTCCCGTGCAGAAAATGGGGGAGCTGTTCCATGCGTTTCACTGCGTTGCCTTTACCCCAGAGGATATCGCACTGGTCAGCGGCACGCCCGAAGGGCGCAGACAGTTCCTGGATTTGTCGCTCTCCCAGCTGCAACCACACTGTCTGGAACTGGTGCGGCGGTATCAGCTGATTCTCTCCCATCGCAATGCAGCACTCAGACAGCCCGTTTCCGCCACGCAAATTGCACCCACCCTGGATGTCTGGGATGCCCAGTTGGCGGCCGTAGGCGCCGCTCTGGCGTCTCAGAGAGCGTCTTACGTCAAAGCGTTGGTTGCACAGTGCGTACCGCTCTATCAGGAAATCGCTGCGCAGAGAGAGGCATTGGAGATTATCTATCACGCCAACGTCTATGGCGAAGCCCCGGAATTGCCGGCAGAAGCCATGGCAACGTGGCAGCAGCAATACCTGCAACGCCTGCTGGCAGCACGGGAGACCGATTTGCAGCTGGGCTTCACCAGTGTCGGGATTCATCGGGACGAGCTGACGCTCCGGCTGAACGGACAGCCTGCCCGTACTTTCGGGTCACAAGGGCAGAAAAAGAGTCTGGCACTGGCACTGCGGCTCTCGCAGGCGGCATTGTACGCAAAACGATATCAGGCAGCCCCCATTCTCCTGCTGGATGATGTGATGGGGGAACTGGATGCCGGTCGGCAGCAGGTCGTCTGTACCGTGATTCAGGATATGCAGGTCTTTTTGACGACTTGTCACGCCGAATCGCTCATCGCCGCTGTGCAGGGAGAACGCTTGTATTTACAGAATGGCAGCCGGTTTTCCCCACTTTCCACATAATGCTGTGGAAACGTTGGGCTGGTGCCGGAAGTGGCAAAAATGCCCGAAAATCCGGCACATTTTTCGATGTTTATGTTACACTTTTAATAATAATATGCGAATCATATACGCAAACACGGTCGCAAACAAAACAGCCGCTTTTCCACAGGTTGTGGAAAACGTTGTGGAAAAGTTGTTTCGTATTGTGTAAAACTTGTGAATTACGGCAGGACAGCCCAATTCCGCTTGTCCTGCAACAGGAGGAAAAAATGCAATGACAGAAGAACAGAAACCAAAAGCGCAGCAGTACGATGCCAATCAGATTCAGGTACTGGAGGGATTGGAAGCCGTCCGGAAACGACCGGGTATGTATATCGGCTCGACCGGCGCAAAGGGATTGCACCATCTGGTGTACGAAATCGTAGACAACGCCATTGATGAAGCCCTCGCTGGCTATTGTACAGAGATTATCGTGGAACTGCTGCCCGACGAAGTGGTACGGGTTGCAGACAACGGCAGAGGCATTCCGGTCGGCATTCACCCGAAAGAGGGCATTTCTGCGGCGACCGTGGTTTATACCATCCTGCACGCCGGCGGCAAATTCGGCGGTGGCAGCTACAAGGTTTCCGGTGGGTTGCACGGTGTCGGTGCTTCCGTCGTCAATGCCCTTTCGGAATGGTTGGAGCTGACCGTCCGGGACGGCAAACACGTCTATTTTCAGCGATTTGAACGGGGCAATTACAGCGAAGCCCTGAAAGCAATCGGGGACACCGCAGAAACCGGTACAGAAGTCCGGTTCAAGGCAGATGGCACCATCTTCGAAAGCACGGTTTACGAGTATGATATCCTGTGTAAGCGGCTGCGGGAACAGGCATTCCTGAATGCCGGCATCCGGATTGTCTTCCGGGATCTGCGCAATCCGGCAGAAACACGGGAGGAAGTCCTGCATTATGAGGGCGGCATCCGCCAGTTTGTAGAACATATCCACAAGAAACGGGGCTTGACTGCGCTTTCCGGCGATGTGATTTATATCAGCGGCACAGAGGGCGATGCCACAGCGGAAATCGCCATGCAATACAACGACAGCTACAACGATCTGGTGCTGTCATTTGCCAATAATATTCACACCATAGACGGTGGTACGCACGAAGTCGGCTTCAAGAATGCGCTGACAAAGGTGCTCAACGAGTATGGCAAGAAATTCAACCTGCTGAAAGATAACACCCGTCTGTTGGGCGACGATGTGCGGGAAGGGCTGACGGCGATTGTCTCTGTCAAGCTGACGGAGTGCGAATTTGAAGGACAGACCAAGGGCAGACTGGGCAATCCGTTTGTCAAGCCGTTCGTGGAAAAGCTGGTCACAGAGAAGCTGATGAACTTCCTGGAAGAAAACCCAGCGGTTGCCAGAGCAATCTTCGACAAGAGCCTTTCCGCACAGAAGGCCAGAGAGGCCGCTAAGAAGGCGAGAGATCTGACCCGTAGAAAGAGTGCCATGAACAACGTTTCGCTCCCTGGTAAGCTTGCAGACTGCTCTGAGCGTGGGGTAGACGGCACAGAAATCTATATCGTCGAGGGCGACTCTGCCGGCGGCTCTGCCAAAGAGGGCAGAGACAGACGGTATCAGGCAATTCTGCCGCTCTGGGGCAAGATGCTGAACGTCGAAAAAGCACGCATTGACAAGGTCTATGGCAACGAAAAACTGATGCCGGTTGTCACCGCACTGGGCACTTCCATCGGGGAGGACTTCGACCTCTCCAAGCTGCGGTATGGCAAGGTCATCATCATGGCGGATGCCGACGTAGACGGTTCCCATATCCGCACGCTGTTGCTGACGTTCTTCTTCCGGTTTATGCGTCCGCTGATTACCAACGGCAATATCTATATCGCACAGCCGCCGCTCTTCAAGGTTTCCAAGGGCAAGAAGTTCCGCTATGCGTTCGACGAAGCGGAACGGGATCGCTATATCGAGGAATTTTCACAGGGCGAGGGCAACGCCAAAATCAATGTACAGCGGTACAAAGGTCTGGGCGAAATGAGCTCGGAACAGCTCTGGGAGACGACCATGAATCCGGAGACAAGAAGCATGTTACAAGTGTCTCTGGAGGATGCCGAGGAGGCAGACGAGATTTTCACCGTGCTGATGGGCGATCAGGTCACCCCAAGAAAGCAATTCATCGAGACAAATGCACGATATGTGCAGAATCTGGATATCTGACAGAGGAGGAACACAACATATGGCGCAACAATCGTTTTTCATTCCGCAGACACTGCCCTATGTCATCCCGACAGAGCTGTATGATGCGGCATATCGCCTTTATCAACGGCGGTTTTTACTCTGGAAACATTGGATTCTGGAGGGCATTCTGCTCCTGCTGAGCGTGGATTTCGTGGTCACCGCCTGGAAAGACCCCAGCAATGCGCTGGTGTACTTCCTGCTGGTGCTATGTCTGGTGCTGCTGGTTTGTCTGCTGCTCTATCCACTGCGTGTCCGACGGCGTGTGATGGATGCCGTGAAGCAAGTCTCAGAGATTGCCTACACGATCGAGTTGTCGGAATCGCAGATTGTCATTCAGACTGCGCCGCTGGCGGGAGAGGTGGTCATTCCACCGACGGTTCTGCCGTATGACAGTGACTTGCAGATCATAGAGGATGATGCGTTTTTCTTATTCTGTGAGGGAAAAGAACGCTTCTATGTTCTGCCGAAAAAGGCATTGTATGACGAACAGATTTTCGCAATGCGACGCTTCTTCCGGCAGCGGCTTGCAAAACGGTTTCAATCCAAACTGTAACCAATCGCCGCAATCATAACGATACCAAACAGATGTCATGCAACATCAATCAGATAAAGGTGGATGAAAAAAGAAAATGAGTGAAGAAAAAGTAACCCCGATCGAAAATCGGGATGGGAAAATTACACCGGTTGACATCGGACAGGAAATGCAGAAATCCTTTCTGGAATATGCCATGTCTGTCATTGTGGCAAGAGCCTTGCCGGATGTCAGAGACGGTCTGAAGCCGGTACACCGCCGGATTCTCTATACCATGTACGAAAACAACCTGACACCGGATCGGCCGTATCACAAGTGCGCCGACACCGTTGGTTCTGTATTGGGTCGTTACCATCCACATGGTGACGCTTCCGTTTACGATGCGCTGGTTCGTCTGGCACAGTCGTTCTCGCTGCGGTATGAACTGGTAGACGGACAGGGAAACTTCGGTTCTGTAGACGGCGACCCACCGGCTGCTTATCGTTATACCGAAGCCAGAATGTCGAAAATTGCGCTGGAAATGCTGACCGATATCCAGAAAGAAACCGTGCCGTTTGTCCCGAACTATGACGAACGATTGCAGGAACCAGCTGTCCTGCCGTCCCGTTACCCGAATATTCTGGTCAACGGTTCGACCGGTATTGCGGTTGGTATGGCGACGAATATTCCGCCACACAACCTCGGGGAAGTCATTGATGGCTTGATTCTGCTGATGGAAACACCAGATTGCACGATGGAAGAGCTGATGCAGTGCATCAAGGGACCAGATTTCCCGACAGGCGGCATCATCATGGGGCTTTCCGGCATCCGTGCTGCCTATGGAACCGGACGGGGCAAGATTACCCTGCGAGGAAAAACAGAATTTGAAACGGTGCGTGGACGGGAAAGCATCATCATCACGGAAATTCCGTATATGGTCAACAAGGCAAGACTGGTGGAAAGCATCGCAGACCACGCCAAGGACAACCGGATTGAGGGCATTTATCACATTCAGGATGAGTCCAGCCGGGAGGGAATGCGGATTGTCATCGAGCTGAAAAAGGATGCCAATCCACAGATTGTGCTGAACAAGCTGTTCAGTTATACGCAGTTGCAGGATACCGTCGGCGTGAATATGCTGGCACTCGTCAATGGCGAGCCAAAGGTATTGACGTTGAAACAGATTCTGGAACATTACCTGCAATTCCAAGTAGAAGTCATCACCAACCGGACGAAGTTCGAGCTGAAAAAAGCCGAAAAACGGGCACATTTGCTGCAAGGCTTCGTGGTTGCCATTGATCACATTGATGAAGTCATCTCCATTCTGCGCAGCAGCCGCACCATCGCAGAGGGCAAACAGCGTCTGATGGAACGGTTCCAGGAGATGGATCTCACGGCACTGCTGGATCGCACCCAGTACGATACCACAAAGTATCAGATGGAACAGCAGATCGGCTTGTCAGACGAGCAGGCGGATGCCATTGTTCAGATGCGTCTGGGACAGTTGACCGGCATGGAACGGGAAAAAGTCACTGACGAGCTGTATGCACTGCTGGCAAAGATTTCAGATTATCTGGACATTCTGGCAGATGAACAGCGGGTTTATGGCATCATTCGGGAGGACCTCGAAGACATCCGGAAGCGGTTCGGCGACCCACGTCGGACAGAAATCCAGAGCGTCGATGGCGAAGTGGATATTGAAGACCTGATTCCAGTGGAAGACTGCGTGGTCACCTTCACAGAGAGTGGCTATATGAAGCGGATGCCCGTGGATGTTTACAAGACACAGAAGCGTGGCGGTAAGGGTGTCAGCGGCATGAAACAGCGGGAAGCCGATTTTGTCAACGAGATGTTCATCAGCTCGACCCATGACCATATCCTGTTTATCAGCAATTATGGCATGATGTACCGGCTCAAGTGCTACGAGATTCCGGAAGGCTCAAAGGCTTCGAGAGGATTCAACATTATCAACCTGTTGCCGTTGAAAGAGGGCGAGAAAATCGCTGCGATGCTGCGGACAAAGGACTTTGACGAGGGCAAATATCTGGTCATGGTGACAAGACAGGGCAAAATCAAACGGACTGCCTTGCCAGCGTACAAGAACGTGCGGAAAAATGGGCTGATTGCCATCGGTCTGGACGAGGGCGATGAAATCGCCGGTGTTCGTCTGACAGACGGTGCAGCACGGCTGTTTGTCGCAACCCGACAGGGCATGATTCTGCGGATGGAAGAGACTTGTGTCAGACCGCAGGGCAGAAGTGCACACGGTGTCAAGGCGATTGCGCTGCGACCAGATGATGTCGTCGTTTCCATCGCAAGAGAACGGGAAGGTGCAACCCTGTTGACCGTGACAGAAAACGGCTTCGGCAGACGGAGCACGCTGGAAAGCTATCGCTTGCAGAACCGTGGCGGTTACGGCTTGCAGAACTACAAGGTAGATGCAGAGCGTGGCACAGTCTGCGGCATCAAGGTTGTAGATGAAACGGATGATATGCTGTTGATTTCCAACGATGGCGTTGTCATTCGGGTACGCTGTGCCGATATCCGCCTGATGGGACGGACGGCAAAGGGTGTCCGGATTATGCGGATTACCGGCGACAATAAGGTCGTTGCTTTCAGCCGGACGGAACACGATGAAACCGCAGAATGCAGCGCAGTGGAAACCATACCGGAGGATGCTGCGGAAGCGGAAGCAGAAACACCGGAAGGAACAGAAGAAGCGTAATTTATGGCATTGTTTCACGTGAAACGCTGTGTCACACAGAACCCTGTTTCACGTGAAACGTTGCGTGACACAGAACGATGTTTCACGTGAAACATCAACAGAGAAAGGAGCGCATATGGCAACAATTGCAGCCATTGCCACCCCACACGCCGCCGGCGGCATTGCCGTCATCCGGATTTCTGGCGAAGATGCGCTCAATGTAGCGGATCGGGTCTTTCAGTCAGAACATGGAAAAGTTCCCTCGGAAATGAAGGGCTATACCTGTGCATATGGACGGCTTGCCGGACTGGATGACGGTATTGTGACCGTGTTCCGTGCACCGCACAGCTACACAGGGGAAGACGTGGCAGAATTGTCCTGTCACGGCGGCATTTATCTCACACAGCAGATTTTAGAGGCGGTGCTGCACGCTGGCGCAAGACCAGCTGAGGCAGGCGAATTTACCAAACGGGCGTTCTGTAACGGCAAGCTCTCCCTGACACAGGCGGAAGCCGTGATGGATGTGATTGCTGCTTCCGGCAGTCGGGAGTTGCAGTTTGCAAACGCCATGCGCAATGGCGCAATGGTGCGTCGGGTGCAGGCAGTACAGGAACAGCTCGTTACGGTATTGGGCAGTCTGGCAGCGTGGGCGGATTATCCGGAAGAGGACATTCCGGCTGTTGCGCCGGAACCGTTACAGGCAACGCTACAGACCATTCAGCAGGATTTACAGCGTTTGCTGGCGACAAAAGATTACGGACGGATTCTGAAATCCGGTGTTTCTACTGTCATTGTCGGCAAGCCCAATGTCGGAAAATCCACGTTGTTCAATCTGCTGTCCGGCTGCGAACGCAGCATTGTCACCGACATTGCCGGCACGACAAGAGATGTCGTGGAGGAGTGTGTCCGGCTGGGGGATGTGACCCTGCGCTTGTCAGACACCGCCGGTCTGCGGGAAACAGAAGACCAGATTGAACAGATCGGTGTGCGGATTGCGAAAGAAAAGCTCGAACAAGCCGATCTGGTATTGGCAGTTTTTGACAGTCGGGAGGCGTTGACGGAAGAAGATCACGCACTGCTGGCACAGCTGAAAGACCGGCAGGTCATTGTCATTCTGAACAAGAGCGATATGGGCGCATCCAAGATTGCGCCATCACAGCTGGCAGCGTTTCCGCATTGTATCACGATGTCCGCCAAGGAGGGCGACGGGCTGGAAGCGTTACAGCAGGCAGTCACGGAACAGTTCTATCAGGGGACAGTGACACCGGAACTGGGCATTCTGGCAAACGCCAGACAGGTCGCTTGCGTGGAGACCGCACTGGAAATGGTGACAGAAGCCAGACAGGCGTTGGAAGCCGGAGAATTGTTGGATGCAGTGACGGTACTGCTGGATGAAGCAGCGCAGTCGCTGATGACCCTGACAGGAGAACGTGTCACAGAAGCTGTGGTCACAGAGGTGTTCCGGCATTTCTGTGTCGGGAAGTAGGAGAAAGTACGGTGATCTGTGCTTTCTGCACTTTCAACATCTTGTCAACAAAAAGTGGAAAACCATGCAGAAGAAGGGAATTACATGTACGATATGGAATCCTATGCGGTCGCCGTCATTGGTGCTGGTCATGCAGGGGTAGAAGCTGCCCTCGCCAGTGCCCGACTCGGCTGCAAAACGGTTTTATTTACCATTTCTCTTGACCAGATTGCCAATATGCCTTGCAATCCGTCCATCGGCGGCACGGCAAAAGGACATCTGGTACGGGAGATTGATGCCCTCGGTGGCGAAATGGGCAAAGCAGCAGACGCTTGTTTCCTGCAAAGCCGGATGCTGAATCGGGGCAAGGGTCCTGCCGTTTACAGTTTACGGGTACAGGCTGACCGTGTACAGTATCACAATTATATGAAACAAGTCTGCGAACAGACAGAAAATCTCTCCATCAAACAGGCGGAAATCGCCGAAATTCTGGTGGAAAACGGTGCTGTCTGCGGCGTGGTCACGACACTTGGTGCACGGTATGCCGTGCAGGCAGCTGTCATTGCAACCGGCACATACCTCAACGGGAGAATCCATGTGGGAACGGTTTCCTACGAGAGCGGACCGGACAGTGCGTTGCCCAGCCGTGCGCTGGGGCACAATTTGCAGACCTTGGGGCTGCCGCTGCGGCGATTCAAAACCGGTACGCCGTGCAGAGTGCACAAGCGCAGCATTGCGTTTGACCGGATGGAGCCGCAGGATGGCGATGCGGAAATTGTACCGTTTTCCTTTTCCACCCCGAAAGAAGGACTGCACAACACGGTACGGTGTTATATTACCTACACCAACAGCGAGACACATCGCATTATTCAGGAGAATCTCCATCGCTCGCCGCTCTTTACCGGACAGATTACCGGTGCAGGGCCTCGGTATTGTCCGTCCATTGAGACGAAAATTGTCCGCTTTGCCGACAAGGAACGCCATCAGCTGTTTGTAGAGCCAATGGGCTTGCAGACAGAAGAATATTATTTGCAGGGCATGTCCTCATCGCTGCCGGAAGACGTACAGCTCGCCTTTCTGCGGACGATTCAGGGACTGGAAGACGTGGAGATTATGCGACCGGCTTATGCCATCGAGTACGATTGCGTTGACCCGACTGCACTGCGTGCGACGCTGGAGACAAAGAAAATCCGTGGCTTATACGGGGCAGGGCAGTTCAACGGCAGTTCCGGCTACGAAGAAGCCGCTGCGCAGGGCATCGTTGCCGGTATCAATGCGGCATTGCAGGTGCAGGGCAGACCGCCAATGGTTCTGGACAGAGCCAGCTCGTATATCGGCACACTGATTGACGACCTTGTCACAAAGGGCTGCGATGACCCTTACCGGATGATGACCTCCCGCAGCGAGTATCGTCTGATTTTACGGCAGGATAACGCCGATTTCCGGTTGATGCCGATTGGATACCAGATTGGTCTGTTGCCGGAAGCACGTTATGCAGCCATGGTTGCAAAATATCAGCTTGTGGAAGCCGAGAAGAAACGATTGTGCAAAACGACCATTGCGCCTTCTGCGGAATTGAATGCGTTCCTGACAGAACACGAAACCGCACCGCTTTCCACGGGTTGTAAGCTGGCGGATCTCATTCGCCGCCCACAGCTGCATTATACTTGGTTGCAGCCATTCGATCCGGAACGGCAGCCCTATCCGTCGGAAATCGGGGAGCAAGTGGAAATTCAGCTCAAATACGAGGGCTATATTGAAAAACAGATGGCACAGATTACACGGATGCGGAAGCTCGAAGAGAAAGCACTGCCGGAAGACGTAGATTATACCCAGATCCGTGGCTTACGGTTGGAAGCAGCGGAGAAGCTGAATGGGCATCGTCCGGCCAATATCGGGCAGGCAAGCCGGATTTCCGGCGTTTCGCCGGCAGATATTTCTGTGCTGCTGGTATGGGAGACCGCATTGCAGAAAGGAGCGCAGGCAGAATGAAATGGGAACGTGCAGAACAGCTGTTTGCACAGAACGGTTTGTCGCTGACAGAGACACAATTTCAGAAGTTTTCCACTTATCAAGAGATTCTTGTGGAAACGAATCGCCGGATGAATCTGACGACCATCACAGAGGATGCAGAAGTCTGGAGAAAACATTTTCTGGACAGTTGTCTGCCTTTTCGCTTCGTCGAAGTGCCGACTGGCGCAGCCATCATTGACGTGGGAACGGGTGCCGGTTTTCCGGGACTCCCCATGCGGATTCTGCGGCAGGATCTGCGCTTGACCCTGCTGGACAGCCTGCAAAAACGGGTGCATTTTCTGGAAGCGGTTTGTCAGGCGTTGCAGATGCCAACGAAATGCATCCACGCAAGAGCAGAATTTGCCGGCAAACAGCCGGAATTTCGGGAACAGTATGACGTAGCGTGCGCCAGAGCCGTGGCAGCGCTGCCGACCCTGTGTGAATATTGCCTGCCGTTTGTGAAGGTGGGCGGTCTGTTTCTGGCATTAAAAGGACCAAATGAGACAGTAGAAGATGCGGAAAACATCATCGCTGCCCTTGGCGGTGTGCTGGAAAAGACGTATTCCTACGCACTCGGTCGGGAAGAAGCCCGTCAACTGTTTGTCATCCGGAAGGAACGTCCGACCCCGAAACAGTACCCACGTTCGCCGAAACAGCTGCAAAACAAGGCGGCAGCGAAGCGAATCGGATGAAATCGAATGAAATCAGATTGACGAATCGGGTGGGAAGTAGTATAATAAGGGAAAGCATTTCAGATGCTTTGATTTGATTTGGAAGTGCTGTTGTGTTTCGGAAACGGGACAGCGGCTGAAAGGATGCTGATTTTTTTATGAATCACAATTATGATGTTATCATTGTCGGTGGCGGAGCGGCTGGCCTTTACGGTGCGATTCAGTTGCCGTCTTATTGCAACGTGCTGTTGCTTTGTAAGCAAGAGCTGACACTGTGCAATTCTTCCTTGGCACAGGGCGGCATTGCCGGTGTGTACAAGTCGCCGGAAGATGATACGCCGGAGCTGCACAAGCAGGATACCATGATTGCCGGCGGATTCAAGAACAATCCCGAAACGGTACAGATTCTGGTGGACAATGCGGCGATGGCAATTGATTCCCTGCTGAAGCTGGGTGCTGATTTTGACCGGAAGCCGGATGGCTCGCTGCACCGCACTTTGGAGGGCGGTCACTGCCGTCACCGGATTTTCCACCACAAGGATACGACAGGCGAAGAAATT
>CAYNPC010000039.1:0-12816 GCA_964399025.1 uncultured Ruminococcus sp.
TGTCATAGTACAGGGTCAGCGGATTTGTGCCATCTGCCAGCTCATCAATCCGAGTCGAACCGGAAGTCGGAATTGCCCAGATCATGTCTGCTGCATTCGGCTGCCATGCGCCCAAGTTGTTGAATTCCTTGCTGGTAGAGAAATCTACATAAGTCCAAGCATCAAACAGAGCTGCGGTTGCCGGATTTGCATCGCTGCCGGTCTTGAATGCCAGAGACATACCTTCTGTCGGAACACCGTTATACAGAGACGGCTTAATTGCAACAGCTTCTTCTTCACCAGCTTCTACGAACTGTGTACCAACCTTGATGGTCGGGCCATCGTAGTTGTTATCTTCTTCCGTCGTCGTAGCTGGTGCTGCTGTTGTCGTAGGTGCTGCTGTTGTCGTAGCAGAAGCGGTTGTGGTCGTCTCTGCTGCGGTTGTGGTAGTTGTAGCAGAAGTTGTAGTGGTCGTTGCATCCGGATCCGGATCGCCAACAACAACCTTCAGCCAGTTGCTGGTATCTTCCAGACCGTCCGGATACTGCACGTCTGTATTCTGTCTGCTTACAGTCGGATCGTCTCTGTAAGAACGAACGACACGGTTCATGTAAAGTGCGCCGATTACGTTGCCCTCTGCATCCAGAATATCTGAATGGTCAGTGGTGTTGAAGTTAACGTAGTAGATGCCCTCTGGTGTACCCTGTGCAACCGTAACATCAAATGTTGTCATCGGGTAGGAGTCAGACTTGTTATCCAACCAAGTCGGATATACGGTCTTATCACCAGCATAGGTGATACGGAACATATCGTTATCGCCCTTGATTGCTTCGCCCACTGGTGTACTTGCATCATAGTTGCGGATGGTACCTGTTACTGTACGCATCGGATATGCGCCTTCGTTTACTGTACCAGCATCCGGAACTTCATAGGTATAAGTTGCGGTACCTTCTTCGTCAACGGTCAAATCCAGTGTATAAGTCTTTGTTACCTTAGAACTTTCTACTGGTGCTCTGTAAGGCGTGCCGTTTGAGTCGGTCAGGAGCTGACCTTCTGTGAAATAGGTGCAATCAAATGTAATCTTGTTCGGACCTGCTGAGTAAACGATGCCACCATAAGCCGGTTCCATTGCGGTCGGGTTGGTGAAGAGGTTCCACATCTTCTTTTCGTACTTGATACCTCTCTTCACGCTACCGCTGAGCTGTGCCAGTGCAAACGGTCTCAGAAGCGCTGTGAATGTTGTACCATCGGAAAGCGGATACTCTGTATCATCAATACTTGTTTCATAGTCATCCATCGTGAAAGAGAGATTACTACTTGTGGCAGCCCACTTGATGCTGACAGTTGAGATGTAATCATCCAGTGTCATCGTCGGGTCGTCTGTCTTTACGTAGACACCTGCCTTAAAGGTGTAGCTGCTGTCAGCTACGTCTGAAAGTGCGATGTGAACTTCAGACTCCTTGTCCTCGGCTGTAACAATCTGATAGGTCAGACCATTGATGCATCCGTGATCGCCGGATTCCAACGCAAGGGTCGGAAGCATTGACATCGGGAACGCAGAAACGGTCATCGCTGCTGCTGCAACCAGAGAAGCGATTCTTCTTGTTCGTTTCTTCATGTTTCTTTTTCCTTTCTTTGCATTATTGCAATGTAAAATGTACTATCAGCCACGAGAACAGATTCTCATGACAGTAGAACCAAATTCAACGATGCAATCAATCGGTAAGCGGCAGTGTATCAACCAGCATAATGCAGAACTGGATCAAGATACTGCTGTCATCGTCTGTCACTGCACCATCGCAGTTGACATCCGCATTCTTCGTTGCCTGATCGGACAATGTGATCTGACCAGACAGGGATTTGTTCAATGTGATTGCATCACGCAAGTCAACGATACCATCCATGTCGAGATCGCCGTAGTTGACGGTGTCATCGCCCTTGTTGGTTGTGGTGGTCGTCGTTGTTCCGCTGCCAGAATCTGTGGTTACGGTGGTTGTGCTGTCTGCAACAACGGTGACAGAACCATCGCTCAATGTGGTTTCGTACAGGCTGACGGTGCCGCTTTCATCCACGCTACCGAATACGATATCTGTATTCGTTGTGCCGGAATCCGGTGCATTCTCTCTGCCGATTGCTTGCAGCTTGAATGCAGAAACGTCACCAGCCTTTGCACTGCTGTTGACTGTACCAGTGATGGTCAGCAATACGCCGTCATCCTTGATCCAGTAGCTGCTGTCGGTCAGACCGGTAGACCAGGTCACGTCGATCACACCAGCAGTTGCATAATTGCATTCGAACGAATTGGCATCGCTGCCAAAGCCAGACTGTGCATCTGAACCGGTTTCTGTAATCTTGCCAGCTTCCACACCGGTTACCGTTACGATACTGCTGTCATAGGCCAGTTCAAATTCGCAGCTGCCCAGACCAGCACTCGGTACGTTATCCAGGGAAACCGACAGCGAAAAGCTTTCTCCGGCTTTCGCAGAAACCTTGTCTACAGATACCCCAATTGCGCTTGCTGCGGATACGGGTGTCATTGCCACTGCGGATGCTGCCATTGCAACTGCCAGGATACCTGCCATTGTTCTCTTCATTTTCATTGTTTTCCTCCTTCTTTATTTGTACAGAGCGCAATCGCTCCATACACACATCGATGAAATACACATGATTCATTCCACGCCGCCGCACAATCGGAAGCGTCACGTCGAATTAGTACTATTATAGAATAATCCAATAGAAAAGTCAATACGTATTCAAAGAATTTGTACAGTTTCTAATAAGAACCGTGGGTGAAATTGTACATAATACCATGTCACTGATGGCTTTTTTCGTGAATCTCGCTCTGTTTTCTCGGCGGCGATAGAATGCGTGTGAACGTTTTATGTCAAGAATCCAGCACTTCCCCAAGTACATCGCTGCAACTGCCGCATACCGGGCAACCCCGTATCGACAGCAATGATCATTATTGACACTATCGCCCTCCCCATTCCAATCATGTAGTAGTTCTTTGTCCTGTGTTTTCTTTTACGGACGGCTACGCCATCCGTACAGGAAATGTGTCTGCAACGCACACATTTATTATACCGTAATGCAACACAATTGTAAATAGATAAGTTGGAATTTTAGTGAAAATACATAAACATTTCCATGTTTTATAGGCAATTTCACCAATGAAAAAGGGGTAAAAAAAGAAAATGGCACAGCAACGCAAGGGATAGCTGTGCCATTTTTTGGCTTTTACCAGTTTCAGTGATTACTTCACCAGCTGAATCAATGCCATTTCAGCTGCATCACCACGGCGTGGGCCGGTCTTGATAATCTTGGTATAACCGCCCTGCCGATCAGCGTAGCTCGGTGCAATTTCGTCAAACAGCTTCTTCGCAACGCTTTCCTTTGTAACATATGCCATAACCTGACGCTTTGCATGCAAATCGTTGGTTTTCGCAATGGTAATCATCTTTTCTGCAACTGCACGTACTTCCTTGGCACGTGTTACAGTGGTCTCAATCTGTCCGTTCTCCAACAGGAAAGTTACCATTGCACGCAGCATGGCCTTTCTGTGGTCGGTCGTTCTGCCCAGTTTTCTGCTACCCGGCATCGTATTTCACTCCTTCATCGTTGCATGATACACCACTGTATCATGTTCGCTTTTCTTCGTTTCAGTCTTCATCAGAAGACAGGTCAAACCCAAGTGACTGCAGCTTTTCCCGCACTTCGTCAAATGATTTCTTACCGAGGTTCCGAACCTTCATCATTTCTTCCTCGGACTTGTTGATCAGATCGTCTACCGTATTGATGCCCGCACGCTTCAAGCAGTTGAAAGACCGCACTGATAAGTCAAGTTCCTCAATGGTCATCTCAAGGATTTTTTCCTTGCCCTTCTCGTTCTTTTCCACAAGAACCTCTGTTATGCTCGATTCATCAGAGAGATCGATAAACAGTTTCAGATGCTCGTTGAGGAGATTGGCTGCCTGTGATATTGCTTCCTTAGCGGAGATGGTGCCATCTGTCCAGACCTCCAATGTCAGCTTATCATAATCGGTAACCTGTCCAAGCCGAGTGTTCTCGACCTGATAATTTACCTTTAATACAGGAGTATAAATACTGTCAACTGCGATCACATCAATGGGCGAATTCATCATTTGCTTATTGCGTTCCGCAGACACATAGCCTCTGCCTCTGTCGATCACGATTTCCATGTACAGCTTTGCATCCTTGCCCAGTGTTGCAATGTGCATACCCGGATCGAGAATGTTCACTTCGGAGTCTGTCTTGATATCGCCGGCAGTGACTTCGCATTCGCCTTCTGCTTCAATATAGATTGTCTTCGGCCCTTCTCCGTACAGCTTTGCCGTAAGACCTTTAAGACTCAGAATGATTTCTGTCACGTCCTCTTTCACGCCTGGGATCGTAGACAGTTCATGGTGTACGCCGTCAATTTTTACGGAGTTGACTGCAACACCGGGCAGCGAGGAGAGTAGCACACGCCGCAGGCTGTTTCCCAGAGTGGTCCCGTAGCCTCGTTCCAGCGGTGCTAAAACGAACTTACCGTACTTTCCGTCACTTCGCAGTTCGACTGTCTCAAGTTCCGGCTTTTCAATTTTCTCCAGCATAAAAGCACCCTCCTATTACGCATTCGCTTTGTCTTTTGTTTCTTCGTCTTATGCGGATAACCGGCATTACTTGGAGTACAACTCGACAATCAGATGTGCTGCTACTTCGTAATCCAGATCCTCCGGAACTGGCATCCGTGTAACAGTAGCACTGAAGGTTTCCTTATTGGCATCCAGCCACAGCGGAACCGTTCTGTCTGCAGTCTGTTCTACTACATCCTTGAACTTCTGGCTGCTTCTGCTGCTTTCGTGCAGGGCGATGACATCGCCAGCCTTTACACGATAAGAAGGAATGTCCACTCTTACGCCGTTTACTGTGAAATGCTTGTGCGTTACGAGCTGTCTTGCTTCTCTTCTGGTCAAAGACAGACCCATACGGAATACAACAGAATCCAGTCTGCTCTCCAGACAAGTAACCAGGTTGTCACCGGTCTTGCCTTCCATCTTGGTTGCGATTTCAAAGTAGTGATAGAACTGCTTTTCGCCTACGCCATAGATGAACTTGAGCTTCTGCTTTTCCTTCAGCTGCATACCATATTCAGACAGCTTCTTCCGGCTATTGGCACCCGGATTCCGGTTGGATTCCTTGGAGATGCCCATTACCATCGGGCTGATGCCCAGATATCTGCACCGTTTCAGGATTGGTTCTCTGCTTACTGCCATTTCCTTATACCTCCTGTAAATTAGACACGACGTCTCTTCGGCGGACGGCAACCGTTATGCGGAATCGGTGTTACGTCCTTGATCATCTTGACTTCCAGACCAACGGTCTGCAAAGCACGGATGGCTGCTTCTCTGCCCTGACCCGGACCCTTTACGTAAACTTCTACGCTCTTGAGGCCGTGTTCCATTGCTGCCTTTGCAGCTGTTTCTGCAGCGGTCTGTGCAGCGAACGGAGTTGACTTTCTGGAGCCTCTGAATCCAAGTCCGCCGGAGCTTGCCCAGCTGATTGCATTACCCTGTGTGTCCGTGATGGTCACAATTGTGTTGTTGAATGTAGACTGGATGTGTACTGCGCCGTTTTCGATATTCTTCCGCTCTCTACGACGTCTGATCACAACTTTTTTACCCTTCTGCTGTGCCACAACGACTCCTCCTTACTTCTTCTTATTCGCAATGGTCTTTACCGGACCCTTACGTGTTCTTGCATTGGTCTTTGTCCGCTGACCACGAACTGGCAGACCCTTCCGGTGACGAACGCCTCGATAGCAACCGATTTCCACCAGACGCTTGATATCCATTGCGACGTTTCTTCTCAGGTCGCCCTCTACGATGCAGTTCTTGTCGATATAGTCACGCAGTTTTGCAACGTCCTCTTCGGACAGATCCTTTACACGGGTATCCGGGTTTACGCCGGTACCAGCCAGAATCTTATCTGCTGTGCTGCGACCGATTCCGTAGATATAAGTCAAGCCGATTTCGACACGCTTGTTCTTCGGAAGGTCAATGCCTGCTATTCTTGCCATGCTACTCGCACCTCCATTTAAAAGTTCAAAGCATCAGCCCTGACGCTGTTTGTGCTTCGGATTTTCACAGATGATCATTACTTTGCCCTTACGCTTAATCACTTTGCATTTTTCGCAAATCGGCTTTACGGAAGGTCTTACTTTCATTGGTTTTACCTCCTTATCAGATAAACCGTTTCCTTGCTTTCGTCGGACTTACTTGGCTCTCCAGGTAATCCGGCCTTTTGTCAAATCATAGGGTGACATTTCAACCGTTACCTTGTCGCCCGGCACAATCCGGATATAATTCATCCGCAGTCTGCCAGACACATGCGCCAGAATTACGTGCTTGTTCTGCAATTCCACCTTGAACATGGCGTTCGGAAGTGATTCCAGAACAACGCCTTCCACTTCAATCATATCTTCTTTTGACACGTTGATACCCTCCCCGATTGGGTTCTATTGTGTGGTTGCAAATTCGTTCAACCATGTACGGAGCTGCTTATCTGTCCACCGCTGACCGGTGAACACGGCATGCGTTTGTTGTACATGTTTTTTGTTCTTCCGTTTCGGTTTTGCAAGGGATCTGCATTTGCCGTTCGCCAGCCAGACGGTTTTCTCGTCCGCACCGGTTACCACAAAATACAGCCCTGCATCCCGACCGGCAGTTGCAAGCACGATGCTGCCCTTCTGCCATTCCATACGGTTTCCTCCGTCACGGTCTTGTCAAAATGACGGGACCGTCCTTTGTCACTGCAATTTCATGTTCAAAATGAGCGGCAAGACTGCCGTTGGCAGTCACCACCGTCCAGCCATCTTTCAGACGGCGAACGGCATCGCCTTTTTGATTGATCATGGGTTCAATGCAGAATGTCATACCCGGCATCAGACGGACACCGTGACCAGGTCTGCCGTAATTCGGCACTTCCGGATCTTCATGCATTTCCCGTCCGATTCCATGACCGCAATACTCTCTTACGATGCCATAGCCCCGTTCTGTGCAGTACGCTTCGACTGTGTGACAAACATCACCCAGACGGGCACCAACCTGTGCAGCAGCAATGGCTTCATACAGACTTGCCTCTGTTACCGTCAGCAAATCCTGCGCTTCTTGTGAAATCTCTCCGACTGGGAACGTTGCAGCGTTGTCGCCGACAAAGCCGTTCAGCGTTGCGCCAACATCGACGCTGACGATATCGCCTGCCTTCATCACACGACGACGGCTCGGAATCCCATGGATGACTTCTTCATTGATCGAAATACACGCACTTGCGGGGAACCCGCCGTATCCGAGAAACGTCGGGGTTGCACCGCAGTGTACAATGAAATCGTGGAGAATCTTGTCCAGCTGATATGTGGTCATACCCGGTCGGATGGATTTCCCTGCCAACTCCAATGCTTGTGCGGCAACACGTCCCGCTTCTCGCAGTTTTTCCAGATCAGATCTGGATTTAATTGTAATCATAGATTATGCACCAACTGCTGCCAATGTCAGCTTTGTTGTATCGGACAGCTCTTCCTGTCCGATGACCGTATCGAGCTTACCCTGCTTTGCATAGTAATCCTTCAGCGGTTCGGTTTGTGCATGGTAAACAGCCAGTCTGTCCAGAACGGTTTCCGGCTTGTCATCCTTCCGGATGATGGTTGCCGCACCGCACTTGTCACAAACGCCCTCTACCTTAGACGGCTTATACTGGATGTGATAAGAGGCACCGCATCCTTCGCAGACTCTTCTGCCGGAGACACGTTCTTTGATGGTCTCATCCGGCACATAGATTTCCAGCACCTTGTCAATGGTAACGCCCATTGCATCCAGTGCTTCTGCCTGCGGGACGGTTCTCGGAAAGCCGTCCAGAATAAAGCCATTCTTGCAATCTGGCTGTGCGATCCGGTCCTTCAGAATCCCGATAACGATTTCATCGGATACCAAAGCACCGCTCTCCATTGCAGCCTTTGCTTTCAATCCGTATTCGGTACCGTTCTTAACTGCTTCCCGCAGCATATTGCCTGTGGAAATCTGCGGAATGGACAATGCTTCTGAAATGACTTCTGCCTGTGTGCCTTTTCCGGCACCCGGTGCACCTAAAAGAATCAAATTCATAGGATAATCCTCCTTAATTCCTTATTCCAGGAATCCCTTATGATGACGCATCATCATTTCTGATTCCAATGTACGAACTGTTTCCAGAGCCACGCTGACAACAATCAGAATCGTGGTACCACCCATCGACAAAGAACTCAGGTTGGCATCTGCCTTGTTCATTGCGATCGGGAAGATGGCAATGATACCGAGGAAGAATGCGCCGACCAGTGTGATCTTGGACAGGACACGTTGAATATAATCGGATGTCGGCTTACCAGGACGAATGCCCGGGATACCGCCGTTGCTCTGCCGCAGGTTATTGGCAATTTCAATCGGGTTGTACTGCATAGATACATAGAAGTAATTGAATGCAATAATCAGCACGAAGTAAATCACTGCGTAACCCCAGCTGTTGGTATGGAAGAAGTTAATGAAACCATTGTAGAAATTCTGCCATGCACCAACCGGATCGTCATACGTTGGCTTGAACAGCTCAATCGTACTCGGCAGAGACATGAAAGACATTGCAAAGATGATCGGCATTACGCCGCTCATGCAAACTTTGACTGGGATGTGGGTAGACTGTCCGCCATACTGCTTTCTGCCAACCACACGTTTTGCATACTGAATCGGAATTCTGCGTTCTGCATTGTTCATGAAAACAATGAATGTAATCATTGCAATGAAGATCACGATGACAGCGAGTGATTCAAAGAAATACCGCTGCGGGTTTTCCATTGTCAGATCGACCAGGGTACCCATCATGGTAGGGAAACGTGCCAGGATGCCGGCAAACAACAACATCGAAATGCCGTTGCCGATGCCATTATCATTGATCCGGTTACCCATCCATACAACGACACAAGTGCCGGCGATGAAACTCATTACAATGACAAACGCTACAAAGATGTTTGCAGCCTGGGAGTCGTATGTCGTTACGGCGTCCATGCTGTTTTTCAATGTCAGATAATATGCGAATGACATGAAAGCTGCCAGTGCCAACGCCACGATGGCGGTAATCTTGTTCAACTTTTTCTGTCCTTCTTCGCCTTCGTCCCGCAATCGCTCCAATGGCGGCAGGGCGTAAGTCAGAAGCTGCATAATAATTGATGCATTGATATAAGGGGTGATGGACAACGAGAAGATGGTTGCTTGTGAAAGTGCGCCACCTGTCAGGATGTCCAGATACTCGAGGAAGTTACCGTTTGTTGCCTTTGTTTCCATCCATTCAGAGACCACAGAGGTATCCAGGAACGGTACAACGATAGAACAACCAAAGCGGAAGATGAGCAGCATAAATAATGTGTACAAAAGCTTTTTGCGAATGTCCTTGATACTCCAAGCATCTCTTAGCGTTTTAAACACATTACATCACCTCAGCTTTTCCGCCAGCCTTTTCAATTTTTTCTGCTGCGCTCTTAGAGAACTTTGCAGCTTTTACGGTCAGCTTTGTTGTCAATTCTCCGTTGCCGAGAACCTTAACGCCGTCGCACACCTTCTTTACCAGGCCTGCTGCCTTCAGCAATTCAGTGTCCACTACGGTATCCTCAGCAAACTGGTTCAAGTCGGATACGTTGATGATTGCATATTCCTTTGCGAAGATGTTGTTGAATCCTCTCTTCGGAATTCTTCTTGCGATTGGCATCTGACCGCCTTCAAAACCGATTCTGACACCGCCACCGCTTCTTGCATTCTGACCCTTATGGCCCTTACCAGCGGTCTTACCGTTACCGGAACCGTGACCACGGCCAATTCTCTTTACGTCCTTTACCGCACCTGCTGCGGGTGATAATTCGTGAAGTTTCATGTTACTGCACCTCCTTGTTTATGCTTCCTGCACCTCAACGAGGTGTGAGATCTTCTGAATCTTACCGAGGGTTGCCGCATTTTCCGGCTGCACGGTAACATCGCCGATCTTCTTCAGACCCAGCGAATTCGCAGTTGCGATCTGCGCTTTCTTTCTGCCGGCCAGGCTCTTCACCAACTTGATCTGCTTTGCCATGATGCGCCCTCCTTAACCTAAAATTTCCTTAACGGACTTGCCTCTCTTTTCAGCAACTGCTGCTGCTGTTGTGCAAGATGCCAGACCGTTAATGGTTGCCCGTACGACGTTGCACGGATTGTTGGAACGCAGGGACTTCGTACGAATGTCCTTGATACCTGCGACTTCAATCACGGCACGAACCGGACCGCCAGCGATAACACCAGTACCTGGTGCAGCCGGCTTCATCAGCACGCTGCCAGCACCAAACTTGCCGACGATTTCGTGCGGAATGGTAGTACCCTTCAGCGGAATCTTGATGAGGTTCTTCTTTGCATCCTCAATACCCTTGCGGATTGCATCCGGAACTTCACCGGACTTGCCCAGACCGAAACCAATGGTGCCGTTTCCGTCGCCGACTACAACGAGTGCGGAGAACTTCATGATACGGCCGCCCTTTACGGTCTTGGATACTCTATTGATCGAAACGACCTTTTCGGTCAGTTCCAAGCTGTTCGGATCAATTTTTGCCAAAGTAATCCCTCCTTTAGAATTTCAGTCCGCCTTCACGAGCACCGTCTGCGAGTTCCTTCACTCTGCCGTGATAGAGGTAGCCACCTCTGTCAAATACGACTTCTGTGATGTCCTTTTCCAGTGCACGCTTTGCGATCATGGTGCCGACCTTGCGAGCAGCGTCTACGTTGCCGCCTACGCCTTCAAAATCCTTATCCATGCTGGATGCGGATGCCAGTGTCACACCGTTTACATCGTCGATCAGCTGCGCATAAATGTGCTTTGTGGAACGATATACATTCAGGCGAGGACGTTCAGGAGTACCGGAAATCTTCGCACGAACTCTTGCGTGTCTTTTTGCTCTGGCTTTATTGCTGTCTGCTTTTTTAATCATAGCAATTTAACTCCTTTCAATTACTTCTTGCCCTTACCGGCTTTTCCTTCCTTGCGGATAATGTGCTCATCACTGTAGCGGATGCCCTTGCCCTTATACGGCTCCGGCGGACGCTTTTCCCGGATTTCTGCTGCATACTGACCAACAACCTGCTTGTCAATACCACTGACTACGATGGTATTCGGCTGCGGAACATCCAGCTTAACAGCATCTGTTTCCGGAATGACAACCTGATGGGAAAAACCAACGTTCAGAACAACTTCCTTGCCCTTCTTGGCAGCACGATAGCCGACACCTTCAATGATCAGGGTCTTGCTATAACCGTTTGTGACACCCTCTACCATGTTGGCGATGAGGGTTCTGGTCAGACCGTGCAGAGATCTGTGCGTTTTATCGTCGCTCGGACGTGTAACTGTGATGACACCGTCTTCCAGTGCGATGCCCAGTTCCGGAGAAAACTGCTTTGCAACTTCACCCTTTGGTCCCTTTACGGTAACGTAATTGTTTTCGCATGTTACGGTGACGCCGGCTGGGACACTGATCGGCTTTTTACCTATTCTTGACATTTCCTTGTGTCCTCCTTACCAAACATAAGCTAAAACTTCGCCGCCAACATTAAGTTCACGGGCTTTCTTGTCTGTCATGATACCCTTAGAAGTAGAAACGATCGCAATACCCAGACCCTTTCTTACCTTCGGCATATCTGCACAGCTCGAATAAATCCGCAGACCCGGCTTGGAAACTCTGCGGAGACCGGTGATAACCGGTGCCTTGTTGTCTGTATATTTCAGTGTAATTCTGATAATGCCCTGCTTGCCGTCTTCCACTACCTGAAAGCTCTTGATGTAGCCTTCGTCAAGAAGGATCTGTGTGATCGCTTTCTTGACATTGGAAGCCGGAACGTCAACGGTGGCGTGTTTTGCGGAGCTCGCATTCCGAATTCTTGTCAGAATGTCTGCTATTGTATCAGTAATCTGCATACCAATGACCTCCTTTTCGTAATGCTTCTTTTACCAGCTTGCTTTCTTAACGCCCGGAATCTTACCTTCGTGAGCCAGATGTCTGAAGCAAACACGGCAAATGCCATATTTTCTCAGATACGCATGTGGTCTGCCGCAGAGCTTGCAGCGAGTGTAAGCTCTTGTGGAGAATTTCGGCGTCTTCTGCTGCTTTAATTTCATTGCCTTCTTAGCCATGATTGTTCCTCCCAGCTTACTTAATGAACGGAGCGCCGAGCAGTGTCAACAGCTCCTTTGCTTCTTCGTCGGTCTCTGCAGTGGTGATGAAGTTGATATCCATACCTCTGACCTTATCAATCTTATCATATTCGATTTCCGGGAAGATCAGCTGTTCCTTAATACCTGTGGAATAGTTGCCCTTGCCATCGAATGAATTGCCATTGATGCCTCTGAAGTCACGAACACGTGGGAAGCTGACATTAAACAGCTTGTAAACGAATTCATACATCTTCTCACCACGCAGGGTTACTTTTACGCCGATCGGCATCCCCTCACGCAGCTTGAAGTTTGCAACCGATTTCTTTGCTCTGCAAACAACCGGCTTCTGTCCGGTGATGATGGACAGGTCGTTCATGATTGCATCGATTACCTTTGCGTTATCCTTTGCTTCGCCGGCTGCCACATTGACAACCACCTTGTCCAGCTTCGGGATCTGCATTACGTTCTTGTAACCGAACTTCTTCATCATTGCAGGAGCAACGGTGCTGTTATAATAATCTTTCAACGTAGACATATCGTTTCTCCTTTACTCAAAAGATTTGCCGCACTTCTTGCAGACACGCAGCTTCT
>CAYNPC010000040.1:0-12752 GCA_964399025.1 uncultured Ruminococcus sp.
TAACGAGTCAGCGTTTTCTCGTTCATGTTCTCCATTTTCTCACCGTCAATCCGGATATACCCACTGTCTGCCTTGTCGATGCCCCCAATGATATTGAGCAATGTCGATTTTCCAGAACCGGATGGTCCCAGCAGCACACAGATTTCTCCTTTCTCAATCTCCGCATGGATTCCTTTCAGCACATCGACTCGGCTGTCGCCTTCTCCGAAATGCTTCCGAATGTCACTGATTTCTAAAAACATAGCAATTCCTCCTGTTTGATTTTTTACCTGTATTTCGTAGTTAGTCTGCGCTAACAAATAGATTATACACCCGTTTTCTGAAAATGTCAATAGATTCTTTTCTCTTTCTAAAAAAAAGCATCCCACATGGTCTTCCATGCGAGATGCTTTCCCATTTTATCTCTTCTATTACCGGTATGCCTTCCGGTTCAACTTTCCGTTATACATCCGTGCAATCTCGTCCACCTCTTCGCACTGCTTTGGAATTTTATACGCTTCCAATTTGGTAGAGAGTGCTTTTCGGATTGCCGAAGCATCCATTGAACCCTTTTCCTGCATCACCAGCAGCAATTTCAATCCGTGTTCTGTAAACTTATCTTCTGTTGCAATGCAGATGCAATCCACAACGCCCGGCAAAGCAATTACTTCCGCTTCTACCTCATCCGGTGCGACTTTCAATCCACCGACATTGATGACATCATCTGCTCTGCCACGAACATAAACCATACCGTCTTCGGCGATGTAGCCTACGTCATTTGTGTAGACAATCCCGTCACGCAAAACAGATGCGGTCAGTTCCGGTTCTCCATAATATCCTTTCATCTGGGAGTTGCTACGGAATGCCAATAATCCCATGCGATTTTTGGAGGACTGCATTGGCTGTTGCTGGTCATCCACCACAATCACTTCCGTATCTAAAACAGGTTTCCCGATACAGAATTCTTTTCCTGCACAGTGGTCAAATCGGTAAGAACAAAGCATACCGGCTTCCGAAGAACCGTAAGGGTTGCTCAATGCCGTGTTAGGAAGCAGTTCCGAAATCTGCCGTTTATCATATTCTGTCATTGGTGCTGTGCCGAATTTGATCCCGCCGATTTTGTCTGCCCGTTTCTGCAATTCTTCCGGTACCATAGACATCAGCAGCCGCAGGTTCGCCGGAACAAGAGAAAGCAATAGCTTCTCACATGGATAGTCCAGCGCAGCAAAATAGGCTTTCAAATCCAACATGCCACGCAACACATAAATGCTACCACCTACACGCAGCATACCACCTACTTCCCAGATGCCTTTTGCGTGATTCAATGGGGTTGGCGTTACAAACAGTCCGTTTTCCACATAGTCCTGCATATCCAATAGATAGATAATTTTTTCTTCCGATGCCTGCATGGAGCGGAACGAAAGCTCCACACCTTTGGAAGCACCCGTTGTGCCAGTCGTAAACATCAGCAATTGCGTATCATCTGGCTCCGGAAACGTCAATTCTGTAGCAATGGGAACTTGCTTTGCTGCATCTCGAATTTTCTTCATGGAGAGCAATTCCACATCTTCCTGAAAATCAACCGTATGCAGATCCAGCTCGGAAACAGCAAATGCTGCATGCATTTTTTCTACAATCTTTGCGACAGATGTAGTCGGGGTGTTGCGTTCCAGACAACAAGGAATGCCGCCAGCCAGCTGAATGGCATAATAGCAAATCAAATAGCTTGGACTCTGTGCCGCTTTGATGACGACCATTGTGCCTTTTCGTAGCCCCTCTTTTTGAAAAAAGCTTGCGCACTGCTGAATTTCTGTCCAGAATTGCTGATATGTCAACGTTTCTTTTTCACAAATCAGCGCATTTTTTTCCGGTGTACGTGCGGCATGACCAGCCAGCACTTCCAATATCGTTTTTTCCATATATGGATTCCTCACATTCTGTCCTGTTAATTTTTTTCTGTCTCCACTGCTGCCAGCATTTCCTGACACAACGCTGCTTTCTGTGCATTACAGTAGAAATGGTCGCCCGGATAGGCGATGATGCGACAATCCGCCTGTGTATACGCTGCCCAACGTGTCATGTCGCAATTCTGTAGAAACGGATCCTCTTTGCCATAGAGTACGTGAATCCCACACGGGAACTGAAAATCATTCGGCGACAGAGCATAGGATTCTGTCATCCGGACATCTGCACATAAAATTCGGGCAAACATCTCCCACAATCCTGCATTCTCTGCGGTCTTTTTAAAAAACAATCCTTGCTGCTGGAAAAATGTCAGAATGGCATCATCTGACCGTTCTGCAAAATCCGGAAATGCGTTGCACGTTTCTTCCGTCGTGCAACGTCCGGACAAAAAGACATGCTGTGGATTTGGCAGCCCTGCCAATCCAATCTGTCGGGTCAATTCTGTAGCAAGCGTTGCCCCCATGCTATGTCCGAACAGGATATAGGGGGCAGTAAAATCTGCCTTGTGCCGTTCCAGCAAATCCGCTGCACACGCAGGAATTGTCTGAAAAAACGGCTCTTCGACACGGTAGCCCCTCCCTGCCGGCTCCATTGGTACAATCCGCCAATCCGCCGGTAGATAGCGTTTCCAGTTGCAATAACTTTTCGCTGACCCGCCGGCGTGCGGAAGAAAGAACAATGTCATTGTCGTTTATGCCTCCGTTGGCACGCCTTTTTCCACCAGCAGAGAGAAAATTTCTCCCACTTTGCTGACGGTTGCCACGGAAGAAAGCGGCAGCGACAATTGAAATGTCTCTGTAATGTAGGTACCCAGTCCGAATACGCCCAAGGAATCCAGATACAGATCCTCATAAAAATCGGTTTCTTCGGTAATTGTTCTGACATCTGCACCCACATAGTCAGAAATGGCGGTAATAAACGATTCCCATGTCAATTTTATCATTTCGTAAATTCCTTTCTTCTCAGATATTTGAACTGAATTTTGCCGATATCCTTTGGAATTTCTTCCACCAATACCACTTTATCCGGCACCTTATAAGCGGACAGTTTTCCGTCAAAGTATTTTGCAATCTGTCCTCTCGTAATCCGGATGTCGCCATTTGGTTGGATATAGGCTACAATCTGCTGTCCGATTGCCGGATGCTCTTCCGCCGTGACCGCAGCGGCTGCAATATCCGGATGGGTCAACAGACACGCTTCTACTTCTTCGGCATGAACCAGATTGCCACCACGTTTGATAATTCGCTTGCTTCTGCCAGCAAAGCGCAGTCTGCCATCTTCCTGCTGCTGTACCAGATCGCCTGTACAGAACCAGCGTTTTCCGTCTGTATCCGGAATGATTTTTTCCTGTGAAAGAGTGGGGTTGCCGAAATATTCCGTAATGACAGCATCTGTCTTCACACACAGTTCTCCCACTGTTCCAGCCGGCACAGTCTGTTGCTTTGCATCAATGACTTTTGCGTCGGTAAACGGCAGCTTCCGGAAATCACTCGGATCTACATCACCGTCACGAGCAGAGTCCCATACTACCATGGTGGCTGTCTCAGACGAACCAATGACATTGATAACACGAATGTGCAGTTCTTTTACAAACACATCCGCCAGTTCTTTTGGCAGCACTTCCCCTGCAAAATAACAAATCCGTACACTGGAAAGGTCATACTGGGAGAAATTTGGTGTGGAAAGCAACACTTTCGCCAGCGTAGAAGTCAGCTGAATCGCAGTGATGTGATACTTTTCCACTGTCTCCAGAAAAGTCACTGGCTGGAATTGTGGCTGATACAGAACTGTGCCACCTTTTAATGTCATCTGCAAACCCATACCGAAACCGCCCTGATGATACAGTGTCATACCAATCATCATGACATCGTCAGCAGTAAAGCCGAGATATTCTCCCATATCCATCTGGGAAACCAGAAAGCCATAATATGGAACGGACAAAATTTTTGGAATGCCTGTGCTGCCAGAAGTGCAGGCAAGTGACATGATATGATCTTCTGCTGGCACGTGACAATCACAAGTCTCGCTGCAATATTTTTCCCGAAATGCCTGCTCTGTTATGAAACAATCCGATGCTTGTTCCGGCAGTGTCTCTGTCATACAGATAACGTGCCCCATTGTCAATTTCTGCGGAATCAATTCCGTCAATGTCTGTAAAATCTGATTGGTTCTGTATTTTTCTGCTGCAAAACAAATTTTTACAGTCGAAGCGGGCAGCAGACGAGACAACTCCATCACGCCGCTCTGTGGATCAATCGGAACAGGCTGTGCACCAATGCGGATTGCTGCCCAGTATACAAGATACCATGCAATGCTGTTCGGCATCAGCAAGCCAACCTTATCATCTTCCTGTATCCCCAGCGCACGCATTCCGGATGCCAGTCGGGCTGTCTCTTCCATAAATTCCCGATAGGTAACGGTGTCTTCGTCAATGCGCAGCAGGACCTTGTCCGGTGTCTGTTCTGCATAGGTTTGAAAAAAATCAAAATACGTCTGTGCCATTTCCGTGCTCCTTTTTCGTCAAGCGGGCAGCCAAAAAATCTGCTGCCTGATGTTGTACCCAATGAAATTGTTCTCCCACCGGCATTGCGTGCATAATCGATTCTTCAGAAACATATGCCGGCTTTTCGTCTACAAAAATTTTTTCTTTCGTCCCCGTTGCTCTTTCAAACAGGGACAGAGAAGCTTCTGTCGTCATCCAGTTGTCATCTTCGCTGTATACCATCAGGAAATCCGCAGCAACTGTGCCGGATTCCAGCTTCTTCATGCCCTCCAGGAAAGCCGCATCATCCTGCCGCATTTCGGAACCGTACTGGAAATTTGCCCATTTTCCACGTTTCATCCAAATCGGAATCGAACCCATATCTGCAAGATTCAGGAACAACGGGAACAAGCTGACACAGCATGCCACTTCCGGATGCTTTGCTGTGGCACGGAAAGCATAACCACCACCCATGCACAAGCCCATATTCCCAATGCGTGCAGCATCTATTTCGGGACGCTTTGTCAGAAAAGCAAAGGCAGCATCAAACGCCGGTTCCAGCATTTGTCCATTGCATTTCAATCCGTGATGAAACAGTGCCGAACCTGTTCCCGGCATATCTGTCGTCAGGACTGCCATCCCACGTTCCAGCAGTGGCGTTGCCAACATTTCCAGTTCTTCTTTGCAACTGCCAATACCGGAGTAGGTAATCACGCAAGGATAGTTTCCCTGTTTCCCGTCATCCGGATAATGCAAGTATGCTGGCATATCACCATATGGGGTCGGGATTTCCACATATTCTGTATGGTTCTTCTTGTAACCCAGATACGTCCGGTAGGTTTCCATCAGTTTCTCATAGATTTCCTGCTTCTTCTCCACATCATCCATATTGATCATGTAGCTGGCATAATGACACTGTGTCTCCAGCTTGAAATAGGCACAAGCGGAAATCCGATTGTCCTGTGCAACGGCATTTGTGGCAAGGTTATGATATTTTTCTGCTTTCCGGTTCCATTCCCCCAGCCATACGGTTTTGATTTCCTTTCCGCTCATCACCTGAATGGCATCCATTTTTTTCAGCACATATTCCATATCGAATGGATTCGTTCCATAAAGCAACGAACGGGTCATGACAGGGTTCAATAAATCACGAATCGGCCACTTCATTGTTTTTTCTCCTTTTCGACGTAATGCCACGCACCATCCCGTGGCATCTCTGTAAACTGCATGTAAATCCGATAAGGGTCTACGTTTGTGTAATTCTGAATCAATGACAACATCCGATTGGCAAAGTCCTCCAGAAAATCAGCTTTCTCCTCTGGGGAAGAAAATGCTTTGACATAACGAAATTCTGCAAAAAATACTGTGTTGTCCGAGCGATTCATATGCATTGCCGCATCGGTCATCATGACCATGACAGCTGGCAGCGGCTTTTCCAGAATGACGGAAAGCGTTTCCGCCATTTCAGCCAGAAATGCGGTTCTTTCTTCGGGTGTCCAGACGTAATTTGTCTGCATCTGACAGATTGGCATCCGATATCATTCCTTTCTGTTTCTCAATTCTGTTTTTCTTCGTATTGTCCGAAAATCAATGTGGCATTGTGTCCGCCGAATCCGAACGAATTGGAAAGTGCAATCTGAATGTTCTGGATTCTTGCAATATTCGGAACATAATCCAGATCCAATTCCGGATCGGGGGTATCATAGTGAATGGTTGGTGGTAAGATTCCCGTTTCAACTGCCTTGATGGTTGCAATGGCTTCCAATACACCACCAGCTGCCAGTGTATGTCCAATGGCTGCTTTGATGGAGGAAACCGGAATCTCCTTTGCTCGTTCGCCAAAGAATTTCTTGATGGCATTCGTCTCATATTTGTCATTCAAATTGGTAGAAGTTCCGTGCGCATTGATATATTCAATGGCATCCGGCGAAATGCCGGCATCTTCTATTGCCAGTTGCATCGACAGAATCATACCATTTCCGTCTGCTGCCGGTGCTGTCAGATCATTGGCTTCTCCACACATAGATGCGCCCAGCAAACGGCAATAAATCATCGCATCTCTTGCTACAGCTGACGATTCTGCTTCCAGAATGATCGTCCCTGCACCCTCACCCATAATGAAACCGTCTCTGTCTTTCGTAAATGGACGGCAAGCCGTCTTTGGATTCGGGTTTGCAGACATCGCCATAATTTGATTGAAGCCTTTCAATGTGTCATGGCTGACACTCTGTCCAACACCGCCAACCACTGCCATATCACACATGCCAGAAGCAATCATCAATTTTCCCAACGCAATGGCATATGCAGAAGAGGCACACGCTGTTGAAACATTGAAAGATGCGCCACGGAATCCGTATTTGATTTCCAGCATCGCAGGCAGCAAACTCGGCATCTGTTTCAGAGTCAGATTCATCTTGCTTTCTGTCTCCGCATCCCGATAAGAATTGTCAATGATGCCATAGATGACAGCAATCCGCTTTCCATCGTACGTTTTCATGTCGACACCACAATCTTCGATGGCTTCGCAAGCGGAAGCCAATCCCATCCGGATAGAACGTGTAGTCGGATTGAGCTGTCTCTTTTTGAAGTTTTTCTTTACCAATGCTTCAAATGTATCATCAACCTCAGCAGCAACCGTCGTGTCATGTTGCTCTGTCGGAATGCGGGTAATGGTTTTCATTCCACATTTTCCGGCAATTAGATTGTCCCAATATTTCGGTACCGTCTCCCCGATTGCGGTCACGGCACCCAGACCAGTTACAACAACATTTCTCATGATTTTTCATCCTCTATTTTGTCTATCATTTGTTGAATATTTTCCATTTTTCTGCATCCGCCGGTTCTGGGAACAGCAACGGTGCACGTTTGTGTAAATCTGTTACCATACAGCGTAATTTGTCTACGCCAATTTGGAGTGCGTAATCAGAAAACGGCAACGCCAATCCAATGGTATCCTGTAATGCTTCCAGCAACACATCTGATGCAACATCACAGGATTCCACAGCCGTCAATGCTTCTTGCATCAGAACGGCAAGCAATGCTTCCGCAGGAAAAGGCAAAGGGGCTTCCGGTACATCCTGTTCTGTACGGTTGAGAAACGTCAGAACACAGTTCGGCATCTCTTCACAGCCAGCATCTTTCCAACGTCGCATGGCAGCAAGTCCCTGTTTCTGGAGGGCTTTTGTTCGCTCTATTGCAAACGCATCTGCTTGTTGTGTCAGCAAACGCAAACCAATACTGTCAATCAGACCAAACACGCCACCAATTGGGAAATAAGGTTTCCAAGCCGCTTCCCATGTTGCTACGGAACAATCCCCTTCTTGCCAGAAATAAATAGCAGTTGAAATGGTCGTAAACAAGAACTGATTTAGATACATATGATAAGGTGCATAGAATGTCAGTGTCTGTTTCCCGTGCGCTGTTACCCAGCTGCGCACTCGTTCCACAGCATCCGGATTGTTTTCTGGTAACAGATTCAATTCCGCAAAGCCTGTCAGCTTCAACGGATAAAAATAATGTAAGCCAAAGCAGCGTGACAAATTCGTCACGTTTGCAAAAACCGCCGCGATTGGCAGCGAAGAGGTGTTCGTCAACAGCAGGCAATCTGCGGACACCATCTGCTCCAGTTTGGCGAAAATTTCCTGTTTTTCTGCCAGAGATTCTGTGATGCTCTCGATGATCAGATCACAATCTGCCAGATTCTGCAAATCCTCTGTAAAAGAGAGATGTGCCTGTTGAAACGCATAGGTTTCTTCTGTGATTCGCTTGCGGCGCAGCTGCTTCTGCAATGTCCGTTCCAATGCTTGCTGATGCGCTACTGCATCATGACGACAATATACGATAAACGTTGTTTCCTTGCATTGCGGATAGTAGAATTGAAAAATTTCTTTTCCCATCTTTCCGTATCCAAGTATGCCAATCTTACGCATTGCCATCCCCCTTTTCTCGCAGGTATCCTTCCAGATACCATTCTGTCCGATTCGGGTCAAATGGGGAATCTTGTCGTGCAATCCACTGAATCAAAGCGGTCGCTTCCGCCAAGCTCTTTTTCTTTTCTGTCAGTATGTCTGCCCAATGCATTGCGTACGCTTCCTGCGCTGGAATCAGATCACCGCTATACACCAGTTTCACTGCATTCTGCACGCCACAGCATGCAATGACATGTGCAATGCCACCTAATGCCGGTAAAATACCAAACGTAGATTCCGGCTGTCCAATCCGTGCATTTTTTTCACAGATGCGATAATGCGCACTGAGGGCAATCTCACTGCCGGAACCGATACAGAATCCGCTTACGGCACTGACAACCGGAAATGGCATTGTACGCCAAGCCGTCACCATACGTTTCTGATGCTGATGGGTGGAAGGAATCGTAATTTCCCCTTGCATCTGAGAAAGTTCTTCTGCGGAACGGGTTGCCAATGCTGCCACATCTGCTCCCACGCTGAAATGTCTTCCACCTCCGCAGAGAATCAATCCTTTGATTGCAATGTCTTGTGCAGATGCCAGAATTTCCGCAACGGTCGCTTCATATCCGTCCAGAAATTCTGCTGTCATTAAATTGTTTTCCGGTGCTTGCATGGTCAATGTCCAGATACCATCCTGTTCTGTCAATGGAAACCATTCATGCTTCTGTTTCATGGTGTTCCTCCTCTGCTTTTCGCTGCATCAGCCGATAAAACTGCAAGGACTCCTGCGCAAAAATTGCTTCTTGCTCTCCCTTTCTTGCCGCACGGAAACAAGCTGCCAATGCCATCAGTTGTTCTCTGCTTTTGTCTTTTGTCAGGGTTGTCAGATATTGCGTGACACATTCAGAAAATGGCGACGTTTCCTCCAACTGCGTCAGGAAACCCTCTGTCGTTTTTTCACCCCGTGCTCGTCTGGCTGCTGCTCGTTTTCCACATTTAGCCGCATCTGTTTCAAAATCCAGTGTCATCTGTTCTGCCGGATAAAGACAAGTTGCCAACCGGACATCAAATGCAGCCAGCACAGTGGCAGGAATCCGAGACAGATCTGCACCGGCAATGACGGTCAGAGCCGGACAACGCTCCAGCTCAGAAAATAGCTGTTCCGGCGTAGATTCCATCTGTTCTGTCAGAAGCACAACGATGGGCGCAGGCGGTGCGGTAAGCATTTCTGAAAAAGGTGCCCAAGTTGTCCCTTCGTATTGTGCCCACTGCTCGCAGGTCTTTTTTGTCGTTTCGTTCAAGTTTTTTCACACTCCATTTTGTGCTTGTACTTCTTCTAATACCTGTGCAAAACCGTCTGCTGATGGGTCTGCTTCTCCTTGTAATGTGCGATTGACGGTTTGCAGAATGGTGCGCAGCTGTAATGCTGTTTTCCCCTTCATTTGTTCCTGCAAAAATGTGATGGTTTCTTCCAGTGCATTTTTCTGCTCTGTGATTCGTGTCACCAGACCTTTTTCCAAAGCAGTCTGTGCAGACATCATTTCACCGGAGAGACAAAGTGCAATGGCACGCTCTTTCCCAAGTAGTCGCACCATCCGTTCAATGCCACCCATCCCCGGTACAACGCCGTGCATAATTTCCGGCAAACCAAGGAATGCTTTTGGAGAACAAATCCGGAACTGACAGCTCAGGGCAATTTCCAGACCGCCACCAAAGCAACCACCATTGATGGCAGCCGCTGTCAGAATCGGCAAATTTTCAATGGTCTGCAACAGTTCTTTTGCCTTCTGCAATTCTGCCGCTACCGCTGTTATTTCCCCCGTTGCAAACTGCGAAACGTCTGCACCATGCGAAAAATGTCTGCCAGCCCCTGTGATTACCAGTGCCTGCACCTGCGGATGTGCTGCCAGCCAATCCAGCAAAACTGTCTGCTCTATAAAAACTGGTTGTGTCAGAAGATTTTTGCTGCCATTGTCCAGTGTCAGAATGGCAATCTGCGCATTCCATGTACCCAGTGTGGAAATATTAGAATGTACCATTGTCCGATCCATTCCCACTTACAGATTGACAATGTCGTTGCCGTACTGATAAATCTTACAGAACACGTCTACGACATCCTGCATACTGTTCAAAGATGCTTTCAGCAAATACTTGCCGATGCTTTGCAGCTTGATGTCCAGTTCGTACTTGTCCGCTGCCATCTCGACCAGCTCCACAAACATCAGAGAATCGCTGTCCAGATCCTCTTGCGGATTCGTTTCCAGCGTGATGGAATCTCGTTCCACTTCACACTCCTCTGCGTAGTAATCAAAAATCATGTCCTGTATCTCCTGTCGAATTTCCTCTTTGAGCTCTCTCATGGTAATCTTCCTTTCATATAGTTGTGCAATAAAAAAATGTTTTCGTTCAGGATGTGTTCGGTGTCATCATCCTTCTGATATGATTATACCACATCATTGAAACCTTTTCAATAGTTTTCATAATAAAATTTTTATGCGTTGTAAATTTCTGTGCAAATGATACAATGTATCATTTGCGAATTATGTTAAAAAAAGCAACGCTGTTTGCCGATCACATCTACGGCAGCAGCGTTGCTTGAAAAAGAATATTTTAAACTTGTTTATTTGTTCATAAAAACAAGTTGACAGCGTGAAATCCTTCCACTATGATAGGAAACACATCCGAAAAAAGGAGAAATCGATATGCGAACAACAAAACCATTTCTGTTATATCCTACCGGAAAAGATTATCTCTGGGGTGGTGACCGACTGCGCACACTGTTCGGAAAGCAGCTATCCCTACAACCATTGGCGGAAACATGGGAATGTGCAACGCATCCCGATGGGTGCAGCACAGTGGCTTCCGGTGCAGATGCTGGCTTGTCTTTATTAACCGTATTGCAACAGCATCCGGATTATCTCGGAAAATACGCCAATCCAGACGGCATGTTACCAGTATTGCTTAAATTGATTGATGCGCAAAAAAATCTGTCTGTACAAGTACATCCGGATGATTTCCATGCGCAACAGCTGGAACACGCCCCGAACGGAAAAACAGAAATGTGGTATATTTTAGAAGCCGAAGCTGGTGCAGAATTGATTTACGGCTTTTCTGAAGAAATCGGAAAAGCAGCAATGCTTTTTGCGTTGCAAGATGGCACCATTGAAACATATCTACAAAAAATTCCTGTACAGAAAGGCGATGTCTTTCTCATTCCGGCTGGCACAGTACATGCAATTGGTGCTGGCATTGTACTGGCTGAGATTCAGCAGAATTGTAATCTGACTTATCGACTCTATGACTACAATCGCACAGATAAAAACGGCAAAAAGCGAGAATTGCATATCGAAAAGGCGACATCTGTTCTACGCATGGCAACAACGTTGCCACCCGACACCAAACAGCCAGCATTACGCTGTAATGGCTACCAACGGCAAGTGCTGTGTCGTTCTCCTTATTTCTGCACAACGTTATTTTCCGTGCAGACAAACTGCCCTGTTACAGCAGCGTTTCCGCTATGCCGGAATACGTTTCAGGTGCTGCTCTGCATTGCAGGCAGTGGCAGCTGTCGCACTGCATCTGATACGCTGCCCTTTCAGAAGGGTGACTGTATTTTTCTTCCTGCCAATTGCGAAGACACCACGATTGTCGGAGAAGTAGAATTTCTGCATGTGACATGCTAAACATTACAAATACGCATCACAAAATACACATTGCATCGCCGAAACTGAAGAAACGATATTGTTCCTGTACTGCCACGTCATAAGCGTGCATTGTCTTTTCGTATCCAAGCAGCGCAGAAACCAGCATAATCAATGTACTCTCCGGCAGATGAAAATTTGTCACCAGTCCATCCAGTACTTTAAATTGATAGCCCGGATAGATGAAAATATCGGTATAGCCATCTGCTGCCTGTAAAACGCCATCGTGCAACGTTGCAACGGCTTCCAACGTTCTACAGGAAGTCGTTCCGACGGCAATGACACGTCCACCGTTTTTCTTTGTCTCCAGAATCTTATCGACTGTCTCTTGCGGCAGATGATAGTGTTCGCTGTGCATCTTATGTTGCAATACATCATCTTCTTTGACGGGACGGAATGTACCCAATCCGACATGCAACGTCACGAAAGCCGTTTCAACGCCTTTTTCCCGTAATGTCTGCAACATCTCTTCTGTGAAGTGCAGTCCGGCAGTCGGTGCTGCCGCAGAACCGAGTTCCTTGGAGTATACTGTCTGGTAGCGTTCCTTGTCTTCCAGTTTTTTAGTAATGTATGGCGGCAGTGGCATCTGTCCAATCTCATCCAGCACAGTATAGAAGTTGCCCTCACACTGAAATTGTACAATCCGGTTGCCATCTGGCTTCACTTCTACCACTTCCGCCAGCAGCTTTCCGCCACCAAATGAAAATTTCGTGCCGA
>CAYNPC010000041.1:0-5460 GCA_964399025.1 uncultured Ruminococcus sp.
CAGTCCATGGAAATTGATCATGATCTGTTTGCTGCCGTTGAGGAAATGGTTGGGGAACAGGTAAAATATGCACTGGATACCAATGATAAAAACGAGAGAGATGCACGGTTGCAGCCGATTATTGACGCTGTACACGAAAAATATGATCCGGAATATCCAGATCAGGAAGCGATGCTGGATGAATGTCTGTACAAGTTGCAGAAGAAGATTGTCCGGAACTGGCTTTATGAAGGCAAGCGTGTAGATGGCAGAGGCATTGATGAAATCCGTCCGCTGGCAGCAGAAGTTGGCGTATTGCCGAGAGTACACGGTACAGGTTTGTTCACAAGAGGACAGACACAAGTTCTGACCATTGCAACACTGGGTCCGGTCAGCGATAGCCAGAAGATTGACGGTCTGGATGAGGAAACCTCTAAGCGTTATATGCACCAGTACAATTTCCCGTCTTATTCTGTTGGCGAAACCAAGCCGAGCAGAGGTCCGGGACGGCGTGAAATTGGTCACGGCGCACTGGCAGAAAAGGCATTGGTACCGGTTCTGCCGTCCGTAGAAGAATTCCCGTACGCAATGCGTCTTGTTTCTGAAGTACTTTCTTCCAATGGTTCGACTTCGCAGGCTTCTATCTGCGGTTCTACGCTGGCACTGATGGATGCAGGCGTTCCGCTGAAAGCACCGGTTGCCGGCATTTCCTGCGGTCTGATTACCAAGCCGGACAGCGATGAATTTATGACTATGGTCGACATTCAGGGACTGGAAGACTTCTTCGGCGATATGGACTTTAAGGTAGGTGGTACACATAAGGGTATCACGGCAATTCAGGTAGATATCAAGGTAGACGGTCTGACACCGGCAATCATTGCAGAAGCATTTGAAAAGACCAGAAAGGCAAGACTGTATATTCTGGATGAAATCATGCTCAAGGCAATTCCGGAGCCGAGAAAGACAGTCAACGAATATGCACCGAAGATGTTCCAGACAACCATTCCGGTGGACAAGATTCGGGAAGTAATCGGACAGGGTGGCAAGGTCATTCAGAAGATTACCGCAGAATGTGATGTCAAGATTGATATCAACGAAGATGGCAGTGTATTTGTCAGCGGCATGAAGCTGGAGAACTGCCAGAAGGCATTGCAGATTATCAATACCATTGCCAATGATCCGGAAATCGGCGCAATCTATAAGGGTAAGGTCGTTTCCATCAAGCCATTCGGCGCATTTGTTGAGATTGCACCGGGAAAAGATGGTCTGGTACATGTTTCCAAGCTGGATAAGAACAGAGTGGAAAATGTAGAAGATGTCGTTTCTGTTGGCGATGAAATTGTTGTTAAGGTAATGGAAGTCAAGGATGGAAAGATCAGCCTCTCCCGCAAGGATGCACTGGCTGAACTGGAAGCTAAGAAGTAAAAACGCTCTATGAAAAAACAACTTCTTCGTATGGGTTTGTTTGTCACCATTTGCATGACAGTGGCGGTGATTGTACTGTATCTGGTTGCAGGATATAGTGTGCAGGTGTTGGATCAGAGTCGTGTAATTGAGCAAGTTGATGAAAATATGGAGTCTGTCAAAGTGCGATTGGATCGCAATGTAGAAGAGACAGATTCGATGATGGAAAATTTGCGCAATGAATACGCTGCGAAAACAAGAGTTGTTGCCATGCTACTGGACAGACAAGCGGATTTGTCCGAAAATGAAACCATACTGGAAGAGTTGCGTGTTGTCATTGATGCAGAACAGATCAGTATCGCAAATGAAACAGGAATCTTGACGGCAAGCACAGATTTTTCCAGCACAGGGAAACGGGTGCAGGAGGATTTTTTGTCGCACGTAACAGACGCTGTATTTACAGATGTGCTGTTTGTGATGCAAGACGATACCCCAGTGATTATTGCTGCTTCTGCGTTGGGAAAGGGCAAGGGGTTGGTGCAGGTGGAATATCCTGCTGAGACAGTCTTTTTGCAAGCGCAGGAGATGAATATTTCTTCGATTGTTTCTGATATGCCATTTTATGATGGCGGCGTTTCCGCTATTATTGATGCAGAAACAGGGGAGTATGTCAGTCATACCGATTCGGAACAGTGTGGTATGACATGCGAATACGATTTATCTTTGTTTTCTTCGAAGAAGGGAAAGTTTGATTTGACCCAACAGCGGCAGCGTTATCTGATTCGTTATCAGACACATGATGACTATATCTTGCTGTTTACGATGCCCTATCAGGAAATCAATCATTCCAAAAGCATCGTTATGAAGTGGATTGCTGTAACAGGCTTTCTACTACTGGCTGTTGCGATTTTGTCCATGCGAATGGCTTATATCTGGCTGCAACGGAAGTTTCCAGCGCAGTTCCCGAAAAAAGTCATATCCGATGACGATTCAGAAGAATAAAACGAAAACGGTGATTGTTCGAAAACAGTCACCGTTTTTTCTTTCGTTCCGTTCAGAAATTTGATTAGTTGCTTGTCTGTGGCAGAACCTGCTGCCCGTTGACAAAGACCATACCATAATTGCTGTTGGTATAGGAAAAGTCAGATTTGCTGTCAGAACCTGCCTTACAGCGTGTGAGATACAGCATACAGTTTGTACCGGAAAGACCGCCATTGTTGGCATAATCTACGCAATTGTAAAGCCGGACATCACTGCTGCCGGCTGCGATGATAGAGCGAGTGACTGTGCTATAAAAGACAACGTTTGTCAGCGTTGCTCTGGAACTGTAATCAATTTTTACGCTGTACGTTCCACCAGAAGCGGTGTAAAAATTGCAGTCACTGATGCGGATATTTGTGTTATATCTTGTCGTAATCGTTGAGGCAGTGGTGCTGGCAGTTTCGCTGTCGCTGCTGTCAAACGTGATACGTGCCAGCAAAATGCAGCAATTGTCTGCAACCAGATTGCCTTTTATCGTGGTATCACTGGCACTGTTGCCATAGATATGAAGGTCAGTCCCGACAATGGATAATATCTTATTGGGGAATGTGTACGTACCAGCTGCCAGATAAATGACGGCTTTCTTGTTGTATTGTACGCTTTTATATGCCTTTTCTAACGTCAGAAAAGCAGTGGATTCGGAGTCGCCACTGTTGTTATCAGAACCACTGGTAGCATTGACATAAATGGTTGCAGCTTGCAGCATTGCTTCGCTGTTCTGTTTCCATGACTTCCAGTCAGTGGACATTCCGTTTTCGCAGATAATCGAAGTGCTATCCTTGACAAATCCCGTAATGCTACAGTTGCCATAATTGAGATAGCCGCCATCCGATACCTGAACGGACGAAACAATTTTTCCGCCAGATATGGTCGTATAACCGCCATATGCAGTAACTTGCGTAATGGTCGGCTGGGTAATCCGTGTGATGCTGTTGTTACATGCAACATTGGTGATGCTGCAAGAGGTCAGTGTGCAGAAGGAATGATAGAGATAGATGCCATCGTGACTGCTTGCCAGATCCACGCCGGACAACTCCAGTGCACCATGATGGAGATAGATGGTATTCTGTATCTTTGGAGCTGCTTTTTCACTGTCGTTGTTCTTGATTGCTTCAAAGCGAATGGAACGGGAATAGAAATGTAAACCCTTGCCATATTCGTTGTTGGTATCTGTTGCTTGATAGCATTGTCCTCGTTTGAGACAGATTGTGGCATTGCGATAGGCGTTGGATAATAGCAGTGCTCTGTCCAGTGTCTGAACGGCAGTGTCAATTGTTTTTGCATCGTTGTCATCGGAACCGGCATCGGTGTCGACATACAATCTGGTGCAATCTTCTGTACTATCGCCATTCAGTGCTTGCAGCAAGGATTCTGTGTGGTTGACGACTGTTTCCACACGGTCATACTGGCTCTGAAAAATTTCCGGTGTCGGCAGGGAAGTGCTATCTCCGTCGATGGATTCTTGAATCAATGCCGGAATCACCTGCGATTTGGCAATGACAGAACCGTCTTGACTTTTGGCAATCCACTGTAAGGAAACCGTACCGGCAATAGCAGTAACGGAAGCCGGTAGCAGAATGGATGCTCCTGTGATGGGTAGGTCGTAGATAAGCGATTCTGAAATCTGTATCCGGAGATAATATCCATCTGCGCCAGAAACTTCCGGATGGGTCAGAAAAACACTTCTGGTATTATTTTCTCCCTGTATGGCGAGAAAGCAGTGGTCTGCAATGGCATAATAGCTGCCCGGTTCAATGGTAATGTGCATATTTGTAGGACTCCTTTTTTCTGATTTTTTGTTGTGTGCAAAATAACCCCTCTCACTTAACGAGCCTTTTGCAGCAAAACTTGCACGTCAACGTACAAGTATATTTTCAATTTTACAAAAAATATATTTTATTTGGAAAGTCCTACAATTGCGAACAGCGATTTTTGTGCAGATTACAGGATGAGAGAACGGATTTCTTCCGGTTGAGAAACGAGCGTTTCTGCACCGTTCTGCAACAAAAAGTCAGTGGAACGGAAGCCCCATGTGACGAAAATACCGTCCATGCCGGCATTTTTTGCGGTCTGAACATCGACATCTGAATCACCAATATAAACAGCATTCTGTCGTGTGATATGCAGCTGTTCCAGAACGGCATTGACGGAATCCGGAGCCGGTTTTTTCAGGACGTTTTCTCGTTCTCCGACAGCTGCATCAAACAAGCCGTCAAAATACTGTTTGCAGAGTGCTTGCACAGCGTAGTCGGCTTTGTTAGAGACGACTGCTGTTTTACAGCCTGCCTGCCGCAGTGCCTGTAACAGGGCGAGAATGCCATCATACGGCTTTGTTGTGTCTGCACAATGTGCCTGATAGTGTGTTGTAAAATCACGGTGCACAGTGTCAATCTGCGCTGTTTCTGTGCCATCTGGCACGCCACGTTCAATGAGTTTGCGGATGCCGTTTCCGACAAAGCCTCGTACAGCTTCTAAGTCGTGGCATGGATAGCCAGATTTTGCGAGCGCAAAATTTAAGCTGTTTGTCAAATCTTGTAACGTGTCCAGTATCGTACCGTCCATATCGAAAATTGCCAATTGATATTTCATTTTATTCACCTGCTTGAAAATAGGGGCTGCCATTCCTGACAGCCCCTTTGATTGTTAATCATGGGAAAAAGATCTTAATAAACCAGTGTCACGCTCTTCAGTGACATAGAACCCCAGTAGAGATAGATGTGAATCATATCCTGCGGGTTGGTTGCCTTGATGGTGATGGTGTTATCTGCGCTCAGATCTGCTGCGCTGAAATCACTCTGCGAAGCCCAGCTGCCAAATACGAATTTGCCGCCGAAGCCATATCCGACGCTGCCATCCAGCTCCAGTACAATCTCCTTGATTTCAGAAGGATTGTAATCTGCCAGCGAGTAATCCTTGTTGAATTCTACGTCAGTCAGAACAACCTGATTGCTTGCAGAAGCAACGGTGGTGGTTACCTGAGCGGTTGTCGTGGTAGCCTTAGCAGTTGTTGTCGTTGCCTTTGCTGTAGTTGTTGTA
>CAYNPC010000041.1:5560-12705 GCA_964399025.1 uncultured Ruminococcus sp.
GTCGTCGTAGTTGTAGTAGTAGCCTTCGTGGTTGTGGTGGTTGCAGCAGTGGTAACAGCTTCTGTTGTATCGCCGCAGTACAGAATGACTTCAGAGAGATCAGCATCGCCATACCACTTGTACAGGGTCAGGGAGCTATAATCCTTGTCCAGAGAAATTGTCAGGACATTGTCAGTCACATCATCCTGTGTGTAGTTCTGGTTCCGTTCCCAGTTGCCGAATGCGACGCAACCGTTCATGCCGTACTTGTGTTCGCCGGAGAAGACGAAAGAAACAGCAGAAATGTTGCTATAGTCTGCCAGACTGTATGTTTCGCCGATGGAAACATCTGTGAGATGAATCTCAGAAGCGTCAGCCGGTACAGTAACCTTTGTTGTGGTTGCAGCTGTCGTGGTAGCCTTAGCCGTTGTCGTCGTTGCCTTTGCTGTGGTTGTGGTAGCCTTGGTCGTAGTGGTGGTTGCCTTTGTTGTCGTAGCTGTTGTAGTAGCCTTGGTTGTGGTCGTAGTTACAGCTGCTTCTGTTGTCGTAGCCGGTGTGGTTTCACTCGGCTGATCCAGACCAGTTTCCTGGAAGTAGCTATCCAGCAGACCTGCCCAGTAGTCGCCCATGTTCTCATAACCAGCTTCGTTCGGGTGTACACCGTCATAGAGATCTGTCTGATAATCAACAACGCTGTTGATATCGGCAAACCGGACGGATTTACCTTCGCTCTGCATCTCCAGAACCAGATTGTAAATCGAAGTGTTGTATGCATCAATGCAGCCTGTTACCGTTTCCATCAACTGCTGCTTTTCTTCATCGGTGCTACCCCATGCGCTAATGCCATAAGCACCCAGCCAGTCTGCACGCAGAATGGCATCAATATCCGGAATGGTGGAGACAAAGACAACGCCGTCTTCATCCATATCTTCCAGAATGACGTTGACCAGATTTTCCAGACGGTCGGTAATGCCATCGTTGTAATCACTCAGGATATCATTTGTACCAATCTGCAACAGGACGATGTCCGGTTCATAAGAAGCAATCATGTTCTTGCCGTTGTAGTAAGTACCCTGAATGGTTTCCAGAATGCCAGAACGGTATTCCTTTGAACTCATCGCTTGGATGGCATAGCCGCTGTAGCCGGCATTGTTGTCATCATAGGAAACGGTTTCTCCGTTGTAAGTAAATGTGCTGGAGTTGCTGCCCTTCGGGCCAACCATGTCGATGTTGTCATAACCCATCAGCTCCAGATCACGGTACATGTATTTCCGGTAAGCACCGGAAGTCCAGTAGCCATCTGTGATCGAGTCGCCGAGTGACAGAATCTTGATGGTGTCATCTGCTGCTTGTACCGGTGTGGCGGACACGGCACCCAATGCAAGAGAAGACAGCCCTGTGGTCGCTGCCAACAAAGCAGCCAAAGCCTTTTTCGTGTGTAACATAATTTTCCATCCCTTTCTCTTTTGCGAGGAGAACTCGTATTTATACAATCTAAACAAAATTGTATTTCGTTTTTTTATATATTTAGTATAGCACAACAAATACGAAAAGTCAAGATGTATGAGCGGTATTTTTCACTTTTTTACTGGAATGATTCTTACTCACTTCCAAATAGGCGTTCAGTCTCTTTACGTAACGATCCAGATTGGCGTGATACTGTTCTTGGAATCCCTCATCTTTCTTTTTGAGGTCATGTAAATATTCGTGCATATCCCGATTCTCGTCAATCTCAATCAGACGACCGGCAATATTGGAGCAGTGGTCGGAAATACGCTCAAAATTGGTCAACAGATCTTGGAAGATATACCCCAGTTCGACCGTGCACTCCTCGTTTTGCAGACGAAGAATATGGTTCTTTTTCATTCTGGCATTGAATGTATCAATGACTTCTTCCATTGGTTCTACCTGATGCGCCAGCTCCAGATTGTCTTCACAGAATGCACGGATTGCAAGCTGAACAGTTTCTATCAGAGCTTCTCGCATAATTCTCAGTTCAGCATCTGCTTCAGCAGAGAACGCAATGCCTTTTTCATGCATCTCCTGTATCGACTGAACGACATTCAAGGCATGGTCACCAATGCGTTCAAAGTTTCCGATTCCGTGCAACATCTTAGAAACAGTGCGGTTGTCGCTGGAAGAAATGCTGTGTTTGGAAATCCGAACCAGATAAGCGTTAAGCTTGTCCTCATACAGATCCAGATTCTTTTCCTGCTTGGAAACATCATGAATCAGAGATTCAGAATAATCATCCTGCAACATAAGTGCCTTGAGGATGGTATTTTGTGCAAGTTGTGCCATATCATTGACAGAAGAGCGACAGGCTTCGATGGCAACCGCAGGAGTGTTCAACAGAATCTCATCCGGCAAAGCCAACTGTTCTTTTCCGCTTTCTTCCTCTGGCAGCTTCTTGATAACCAGATATGCCAGCTTTTCCAGATAACGAGAGAACGGCATCAGCATCAGGGTAACTGCAACATTGAAGAAGGTGTGGACAATGGCAATGCCTGTGTAAGAAATCGTTGCATCCATAAAGGCAAAGTCAACAAATGCATTGACCAGATACAGCAGCGGCAGCAGTACAATCGTGCCGATACAGTTGAAGGCAATATGCACGATGGCAACTCTTCTGGCACTCCGATCTACGCCGATACTGGAAATAACAGCGGTGATACAAGTGCCGATATTCTGTCCCATGATAATCGGGATTGCCATCGCATAGGTGATATGTCCAGTGACAGAAAGAGACAACAAAATACCGATGGAAGCAGCAGAACTCTGGATGACTGCTGTAATAACAGCACCAGCAATTACGCCGACCAACGGATTGTTAAACGCTGTGAGAATCTGTGAAAAAGCCGGAGAATCTTGTAACGGTTCAACGGCATCGCCCATCATAGTCATACCGGTAAACAAGACAGAAAAGCCGACCATGATACGACCGATATCTTTTGTCTTGTTGTGCTTGGCGACCATAATCATGATAATACCAATCAATGCCAACAATGGGGAGAAGGATTCTGGTTTCAGCAATCGCAGGAAAACACTCTCTCCGTCGATGCCGGATAATGTCAATAACCAGACAGTTAATGTTGTGCCGATGTTGGAACCCATCAGGATTCCGATGGTTTGTCCGAGTTCCATAATGCCGGAATTGACCAGTCCCACCAACATAACGGTAACAGCAGAAGAAGACTGCACCGCAGCGGTAATGCCGATGCCAAACAACAGGCTTTTCCACTTGTTAGATGTCGCCTTTCGCAAAATCACTTCTAACTTACCGCCTGCCAGTTTTTCCAGACCGGAAGACATTACATTCATGCCGTATAAGAAGAAAGCAAGACCGCCAAACAAGGTGAGAAAAGAAAAAATATCCATCTGTAAAGCACATCCTATTTTATAAATTTTCGTCCCATTTTCAGCACAGACGATTTTATGTTATCCCTTTTATTATACGGAAAGATGACCGTTGCTTTGTAACGCTGCCGTAAATTAAGCGTTAAGTTTCATAAGATGTTTCCAGTACGTTACAAAAAAGAAAAGAGTTGCACGAACATGTCGTGCAACTCTGAAATTGCGACAAATGGTTTACTTTGTAGCGTAACCATTCGGATGATGCTGGTGCCAATTCCATGCATCTGCGATAATTTCTTCCAAGCTTGCGTGCTGCGGATCCCAGCCCAGTACGTCCCGTGCTTTCTGACTGGAAGCAACAAGTCTTGCCGGATCGCCGGCTCTTCTTGGAGATTCGATTGCCGGAATCGGGTGACCAGTGACTGCTCTGGCAGTTTCGATGACTTCCCGTACAGAATAGCCAACGCCGTTGCCCAGATTGAAGATATTGCTTTCGCCACCGTTCTGCAAATAATGAACAGCGAGAATGTGTGCCTGTGCCAAATCGGTAACGTGGATATAGTCACGGATGCAAGTGCCATCTGGTGTGTCGTAATCTGTACCAAAGATGGAAATCGCTTCCCGTTTGCCGTTTGGTACTTGCAGAATCAACGGAATCAGATGGCTTTCCGGATTGTGTGCTTCGCCGATGGTGCCCGTCTTGTCTGCACCGCAGGCGTTGAAGTACCGAAGGGAAACGTAGCGCAGACCGTGTGCCTTTGCGGTCCAGTAGAACATTTTTTCCATTGCCAGCTTGGTTTCACCATAAGGATTGGTCGGCTGCGTGCGGTCTGTTTCCAGAATCGGGGTGTGTTCCGGTTCACCGTAGGTGGCAGCAGTAGAAGAAAAGACAATCTGCTTAACATCGTGTGCGACCATTGCTTCCAGCAATACCTTTGTGCCGCAGAGGTTGTTGTCATAATACTTCAACGGCAGGTTGACACTTTCACCAACCAGAGAGCAGGCAGCAAAGTGAATGACTGCATCAATTTTCTCTTTTGTAAAGAGGTCATCGAGGAAAGCTCTGTCACGGATATCACCCTGATAGAAGGTTGCCCCTTCCGGAACGGCTGCACGGAATCCAGTCAGCAGGTTATCTGCAATGACCACTTCCTCACCGGCACGAATCAACTCCAAAGCTGTGTGAGAGCCGATATAGCCCGCACCACCAAATACTAAAATACGCATAAATACATGTTCCTTTCTGTTTCTTGGTAAGATTGTTATTGTTTATAAGAAAAGCGGTTGTCACCATATCTCAATGGTCTCAATGGGTTTTCCGCTTTTTTTCTTGCATCCAGTCGACAAACGTAGTGTAGTCCGGATACGATGCAATCGCACCGCTCTTTGTGATGCTGTAGTTTGCATAATACACGGCAAAGGTCAGCCATTTCTGAATGTCCTCTTCGGAGCAGGATGCCAGACCATCCGCAGTGACAGCATTTTCAGCGAGGCAATAGAGATAAGAACCAATGACAGCATCGCCTGCACCGGTGGTGTCCTTGACACGAACGTCCGGATTGTCAACATGACAGCTGACGTTTGGTGTGATAACCAAAGCCCCTTCTTTTCCCATAGAATAGAGCACCATCTTACATCCCTGTGCGAAAAGCCAGTCTGCTGCTTCCAGAATGCTTTGCTTTCCGGTTACAAAATCAATTTCTTCGTCTGAAATTTTCACCAGATCGGCATAAGGGAGAAATTCCCGTACCGTTTTCTGACAGGCTTCCTCAGAAGACCAGAGTGGCAGACGAATATTTGGATCAAAGCTGATGATTGCGCCCTGTTCCTTTGCCGCCTTGATTACGGCTTTGTGTGTCTCTTTCATTGGAGATTCGACCAGAGAGACAGAACAGAAGTGCAGAATGCCAGTTTCTTTCAGCCAGTTCGGTTGAATCTGTTCCGGTTGCAGCAACAAATCTGCACTGGGTTTGCGATAGAATGAGAAATCTCGATTACCGTCTGCTTTCAGGGAAACAAATGCCAATGCAGTGTTGGCTTCGTCTGTGCGACAGATACCATCTGTGTTGACACCACATTCCTGCAATGTGTCAACAATATAATCACCGAATGCATCATTGCCAACCTGTGTCAATAGTCTGCCATTGCCTTTCAATTTTGCGACAACAGCGGCAACGTTTGCCGGTGCACCGCCACAGACTCTTGTGAAATTTACGACTTCTTTTAAGGCGCAATCCCGCTGTTCCGGGATGAAATCAATCAACGCCTCTCCGATTGCTGTTACATCATACATAATCATAACGCTCCTTTTCTTTTTTGATTTTGTGACAAATCCAGTTGTTTAGACAAGGGTGCTTTTTCGTTCGTGCAGGCAACAGATCATTTTTTCGCTCCGGATATGGGATTCCGGATTCTGAATCAGTTCCAGCAGCATGGTGGCAGCCTCTGCACCGCCGGTGCGATGAGAGAGAGAAACAGCTGTCAGGGCAGGGTCATACAAGGTCGCCATACGATTATTGCCAACCGCAGAGACTTTGACATCATCAGGGACAATCAGACCATTTTGTCGCAGGCAGCTCATACAGCCGAATGCAATTTCTGCGGTGGAGCAGAAAATCCCGTCAAATGCAACGTGCCGATGGAGCAATGTCTGGGTTGCCTGATAGCCATCTTCCATATCGAAACTGGATTCTGTCATCAAGCTTTCTTCGACCGGCATACCGGCTTGCCGCATTGCATCTGTAAAGCCGATCCGGCGATTGCGACCGACTGCCCGATCTTTTAGCGTAACGCCGATATAAGCGATTTTTCTACAATTCCGTTTGATTAGAATTTCTGTTGCCAGAACAGCGGCTTGATAATCATCAAAATAAACGCTGGGAATGATTTCCTCCTGCTGCGCCAGAAGGACTATGGGCTTTCGATATGTGCGCATAATGGTAACATGGCGTTTGGACATCATCGTTCCCATAAAGATAACGCCGTCTAAGTTGTTATTGCAGAAGATTTTCAGAAATTCTAATTCTTTTTCTACTTGGTTTCCGGTGTTGGCAAGGATAATCTGATAATTGGCAGGTGTCATAACAGAAGTAATGCCTTCTACCATTTCAGCAACGGGTTCAGAATTGATTCTTGGTACAATGACGCCAATCAGATGATTCCGACCGGTGCGGAGCATTTGTGCAGAAGGACTTGGTGCATAGCCGGTCTGTTCAATGACAGCACGAATGCGTTCTTTTTTTTCTTCGCTGACATACCCATGGTTCAGATAACGGGAGACTGTAGCAGGGGAGACGCCAGCCATTTTTGCAATTGTATTGATTGTCATATAACCATCCTCCGTTCCTTATAATACTACTATTATAACATAAAACAGAGTAAGTTGTAAAGATTTATATTGAAAAAATTACATGTAAAATCATTTCTGGGTTTGTTTTTTTACATTGCTGTCTTTTTGTGGGAATCATTCCTACAAAAATGCTGCCTGCAACCGTTCCATATTCTCAGCACAATGCAAAATTTCCTTAGCATAACGCTGAACAATCAGAATGCAGTCTGCTATTGTATATGTGTTAGTTTCCCGCAGCTTCCAAGCAGAAACAGTTGCAATCTGGTGCAATGCTGCCAGCAACTTCTGATATTGTAGGAGAACATCGCCGTCCTGAATGGCTTGCAGCCAGAACAAGAAAAGTGCATAGGAGCAGAAATTGCGGAATGCCGGTACGAAATCCGATGCGATTTGCTGGAATCGGATGAAATCGTTTTCCGTGACGGGATGGTCTTGTATCTGTTGCATCCAGTCTGCCCATTGC
>CAYNPC010000042.1:0-12700 GCA_964399025.1 uncultured Ruminococcus sp.
CCGCCATAAAACGAAAAAGGAGGGATCACAAATGGGGCGAAAAGCAGGTATCCACGCTGCGGTCAGGCGGCTGGCTGTGTGTGCGGCGCTTCTGGCCGCCCTGGGGATCACCGCCTATGGGGCGGAATCCACGCCCTCGCTGGTGGCGGAGGACTCCAAGCCGGTGACCGTTCAGCTGGACATATATTTGAATAAAATCGGATCTCTATTGTACGCTGATAATGCCTTTGATGCGATGCAGGCGTTGTCGCAGCATAGCAAGCTGTTCTTCATTTTTAACTACGATATCATATCTGGACTTGGATATCATCCCCTGCTCCTTGTTGCCGCAGACTCTTGCTTCATGACGCAGAATATCAATCTGCAAGCGATACATTGTCCCCACAATGTCATAGATCAATCCATTGCGGTCTTTTGCGACAACCTCAATTTTTACAAATCCGTTCGCCGGACGTTGGATATTGCCCATCTGTTTCCTCCCCTATTCTTATGTTTCCTCTAATAACGTGGAGCAATACCGATCTCCCCCGTCCGGAAGCAATGTTACAATCGTTTTTCCGCTGTTCCGGACTCGTTTTGCCAATCCGAATGCCGCACTCAATGCAGCACCAGAAGAAACGCCAACCAGAATGCCTTCCTGCTGTGCCACGAAACCAGCTGCTGCAAACGCATCCTGATTGGGCACTCTGTAAACTTCGTCATAAATTCTCGTATTCAGGATTTCCGGCACAAAACCTGCACCAATTCCTTGAATTTTATGCTGTCCTGCTTTTCCATGTGACAAAACCGGCGATGCCTGCGGTTCTACCGCTACGATTTTAATCCTCGGATTTTTCGATTTCAGGTATTCCCCGACACCGGTAATCGTGCCACCTGTACCAACGCCTGCTACAAAGATGTCAATCTTTCCATCTGTTGCTTTCCAGATTTCCGGACCGGTTGTCGTGCGATGAATGGCAGGGTTATCTGGATTTTCAAACTGTCTCGGTATAAAGCTTCCCGGAATGCCTGCTGCAAGTTGTTTTGCTTTTGCAACTGCGTTTTTCATGCCACCACTCACCAAAACTACTTTTGCGCCGTAAGCTTTCAGCAGCTTGACACGCTCTGGATACATGCTACTTGGCATGGTGATAATCAATCTGTATTTCCGTACCGCTGCCACAGCTGCTAAGCTGACCCCAATGCTGCCGGATGTTGCTTCAATAATCGTGCCACCCGGCTTTAACCATCCTCTTTCTTCGGCGGCATCCAGCATGGAAACAGCGATGCGATCTTTGACACTGCCAGCTGGATTCAGATATTCCAGTTTTGCCAATACATTGGCGGTCAGATGATCCGTCTCCATGCAATTGCGCAGTTGCAGAAGTGGCGTATTGCCAACCAACTCTGTAACACTGCTACTGATATTCGCCATTTTTGTATCTCCCCTCGTCCGCTTAGATCACAACAACATCGTCCTGAATTGCTTGATTTTCCAGCAGATAAGTCTGATTGCCCACGTTGACAAACAGCCGATACAGGAACACATCTACTTTTTCTCCTACTGCAATCTGTGCTTCTTCCAGATTCCGCTTTGTCGTCAGCGAAACCCCGTTGACTCGAACAGTATATTCAATCTGATTGCCACGGAACAAAGCACGCTCTACCACGCCTTCGGTTGCAGATTTCCGATATTTCTGCACTTCATCTTTCTTGGTAATCTTCACAAATTCCGGACGGACAATTGCTTTCTCTGCCCCCTCAATCTGTGCGAACGTGTGGAAGTCCTGATAGTTTTCAATCACAGCCGTCTGCCCGAAGAAAGAAGAGGTGAAAGCGGTTTGCGGATGCTGATACACTTCCAGCGGTGTCCCCATCTGTTCAACTCTGCCCCGATTGGTAACGATAATTTCGTCTGCCACTTCAATGGCTTCATCTTGGTCATGCGTTACAAAAATACTGGTAACGCCAAGCTGTTGAATCATTTCTTTCAACCAAGAACGCAGTTCTTGCCGGACTTTTGCATCAATTGCTGCAAATGGTTCATCCAGCAACAACAAATGCGGATTCGGTGCCAACGCTCTCGCAAATGCCACTCTCTGCCGCTGTCCACCGGAAAGCTGGCTGGGATATCGCTTTTCTAATCCCTTCAACCCAATCAAGTCAACCAATTCGTGCACACGTTCATCAATGAACTTCTTATCCGCTTTCTGTACTCGCAGACCAAATGCAATGTTTTCATAAACGGTCATGTATCGGAACAGTGCATAATTCTGAAATACGAATCCAATCTCCCGTTTGCTTGCCGGAATGTCGTTGACAACCTTGCCGTCGATGATGATTTCCCCGCTATCCGGCTGTTCCAGTCCGGCAATCATACGCAGAATGGTTGTTTTTCCGCTGCCGCTTGGACCTAATAAACCGATGAGTTTTCCCTTTTCAATGCCGAAATTGACATCGTCTGATGCTTTATAGTTGCCAAAATTCTTGTTGATATTTTTGAGTTCTACGTACATTTAAGTCTCCTTCTTTCCTCTGTATTCAATCACGCTTCGAATAATCAGAATGACAATCGCCATCATCACCAGAATCGACGAAACGGCAAATGCCGGCACATATTTAAACTCGTTAAAAAGAATTTCTACATGCAACGGCAGGGTGTTGGTCTTTCCTCGCAGATGACCAGAAAGAACGGAAACGGCACCAAATTCCCCCATTGCTCTGGCTGCGCAGAGTACAACGCCGTAAAGAAATGCCCATTTGATATGCGGAAATGTAATCCGCCGGAAAATCGTCAGTCCCTTTGCGCCCATCAGCGCAGCTGCTTCCTCTTCATCTGTGCCCTGTGCTTCCAGCACTGGAATCAACTCTCTCGAAATAAACGGGAACGTTACAAAAATCGTTGCCAATACAATGCCCGGTACGGCAAAGACAATCTGGATATTCAAATTCTGCAAAAGCGGATAGAGAATGCTCTGTCTACCAAATGTCAGGACAAAAATCAAACCAGCAATAATCGGTGAAACCGTAACCGGCACATCAATGAGTGTTGTCAGTAGCTTTTTCCCACGGAACTGAAATTTTGTCACTGCCCATGCTGCAAATACGCCGAAAATGGTGTTAACCAGCACCGCACTGATGGTTGCTTCGACTGTCAAGAGCACTGCCTTGATGGTGTATTCATCTGTCACAGCTTCTTTGTATGTTTCCCAACCGTTTTTCAGTGCCTCCGAAATGACGGTAATCAACGGCAACAACAGCATAACCACCAAAAATAATATACTTACACCGATTAAACTCCATTTTGCAACCTTTGCACCGGTTGTTTCTTCATGCATCTTAGTTCCCTCCTTTGATGATTTTTGCACTTCTTGCCTGTACCAGATTGGTCAGGAACAACACCAGAAATGCTGCGATCAACATAACCAACGCAATGGCGGTTGCACTGGCGTAGTCGTATTCCTGCAACTCTGACATGATAATCAGTGGTGTGATTTCTGTTTTAAATGGCTGGTTGCCGGCAATGAATACGACACTGCCATATTCGCCAAGGCAACGTCCGAACGCCAAACCGAATCCGGTCAAAACTGCCGGAAGAATCTCTGGAAAGATGACTTTCCAGAAGATTTTCACCCGACTTGCCCCCAGAATCCCAGCGGCTTCTTCATAAGAAGGATCCAGCTTTTCTAATACAGGTTGCACGGTTCTGACTACGAATGGAATCCCGATGAACACCAGCGCAACGGTAATACCAATGCGTGTGTAAGCAATCTGAATACCAAACTTGGCAAAAAACTTGCCAATCAGACCGGTATCCGTCGTCAAAGAGGTCAAGGCAATGCCAGCAACTGCGGTTGGCAGTGCGAACGGCAATTCAATCATGCCGTCAAAAAGCCGTTTCAATGGGAATTGGTATCGCACCAGCACCCATGCTAAGATAACCCCCATCACTGCATTGATAACAGATGCAATGAACGCAGTCAGAAAGCTTACTTCGAAGCTTGCAACAACACGGTCACGAGTAATGGTTGCGATGACTTCTTTCGGACTGAGCTGTGCGGTGTAGATTACCAGAGATGCCAACGGAATCAACACCACCAGACTCAGTATTGTCAATGTCACCCCCATGGAAACCCCGAATCCCGGAATGACTCTCTTTTTTGCTTTTCTCATTGTGTCAATTACTCCTCATAAATCTGATCAAAAATACCACCGTCTGTAAAGTGTGTTTCCTGTGCTTCATCCCAGCCGCCAAAATCATCAATGGTTACAAGGTTGATGTCCAGATCGAATACATCACTGTATTCCTGCAAAATCGTTTCGTTGGACGGACGATAGTAATTATCGCCTGCAATTCTCTGTGCTTCGTCAGAATAGAGATAAGACAAATACTCTGTTGCCACATCTCTTGTGCCCCGTGCATCCACCACGCTATCTACAATAGCAACAGAAGGCTGTGCCAGAATGCTGATGCTCGGTGTTACGATTTCATAATCATCCGGATAATCCTCAATGGAGAGATACGCTTCATTCTCCCACGCAATCAGAACATCGCCCTGTCCGTTTTCTACGAAAGTTGTCGTTGCACCTCTTGCACCGGAATCCAGTACCAATACGTTCTGATAAAGTTTGCCGATAAACTCCTCAATCTTTTCTTCATCGCCGTCATAAAGATCATCTGCATATGCCCACGCTGCCAGATAGTTCCACCTTGCACCACCAGATGTCTTCGGGTTCGGTGTGATGACACCAACGCCATCCTGTACCAGATCATCCCAGTCCTGAATGTTCTTCGGATTGCCCTTGCGCACCAAGAAGACAATCGTGGATGTGTATGGTGCACTGTCCTTGTCGAACTCATCAATCCATCCATCTTCAATCAAGCCAGCATCCTGTACCGCCTTGACATCGTATTCCAGTGCCAATGTAACAACATCGGCTTCCAAACCGTTGGCAACTTCCAGTGCCTGTTTACCAGAACCGCCGTGCGATTGCGTAATCTCCACGTCCTGTCCTGTTTTTTCCTTCCAATGTTCTGCGAAAATTTCGTTGTACGCTGCGTACAACTCACGGGTCGGGTCATAGGAGACGTTGGTGATGCTCACTGTGCCACCACTTTCTGCCGTGCTGCTGTCTTGACTGCTACCGCAAGCCGTCAGACCGGATACTCCCAAAACTGCTGCTGTCAATACTGTTAATACTCTCTTTTTCATCTCAATTACCTCTCTTTTCTGAATTTGATTCCTCACGGAAATCCGGTCAGAGAGAATCTCATACTGTTTCGGTATGAGTTGTATATTTTCTCTCTGTGTTTTTATTATACGTCCAAAATTCGCAATCGTCAACGGGAAAAAGTGATAACGTTGTCACGAGAGAAAATTTCAGCCATGAAAAGTGGCAAAAAACGAATGATTTTGCAGCGGAACAGTAGAAATTCTCTTTGAAAACCGAGAAAATAAGACAACGTTATCATGAAAAAAAACCCTATTTTTCGGCGTATTTTTGAGAGCAAACAGGAAATCACCTCTAATTTTTGTGTTATCTACGTGATAACGTTGTCAAAACAGCATAAAAGGGCATAAAAAAAGAGGCGCACATGACGTGCGCCCCAGTGTTTTGGAGAAAAATCGAGCAGAATCAGTCTGCAAAAAGTGGTGTGGAATAGTATCTGTCACCGCTATCCGGTAGCAGTGCAACAATGGTCTTGCCCTTGTTTTCTGGACGTTTTGCCAGCTGCAATGCCGCATACAGTGCTGCACCAGAAGAAATGCCCACCAGAACACCTTCCTGCTTTGCGATCAGCTTTGCAGTCTGGAAGGAATCGTCGTTAGAAACCGGAATGACTTCGTCATAGATTGCCGTATTCAACGTATCCGGCACAAAGCCTGCACCAATTCCCTGAATCTTATGTGGACCTGCTTTGCCCTCAGACAGAACTGGAGAGCTTTTCGGTTCGATGGCAACAATCTGTACATTCGGATTCTTGGACTTCAGATATTCGCCAACGCCAGTTACCGTACCGCCTGTGCCGACACCTGCCACAAAGATATCAACATTGCCGTCCGTATCATCCCAGATTTCCGGACCGGTTGTCTTTCTGTGTGCTTCCGGATTGGACGGGTTTTCAAACTGCCCCGGAATGAAGCTGTTCTCCAGCTCCTTGGCAAGTTCTTCCGCCTTGGCAATTGCACCCTTCATGCCCTTTGCACCTTCTGTCAGCACAATCTCTGCACCATATGCTTTCAGAATGTTCCGACGTTCTACGCTCATGGTTTCCGGCATGGTCAGAATCACCCGATAGCCCTTTGCCGCAGCAATGGCTGCCAGACCAATTCCCGTATTACCGGAGGTCGGTTCGATGATCACGCTATCCTTTTTCAGGAAGCCCTTTTTCTCAGCATCTTCCAGCATGGATTTTGCAATTCTGTCCTTGACACTGCCTGCCGGATTGAAGTATTCCAGTTTTACCAGCAATCTTGCTTCCAATTGCAGGGCTGCTTCGATGTTTGTTACTTCCACCAGCGGGGTGTTGCCGATCAACTCTGTCGTGCTTTTGTAAATTTTTGCCATGACTCGTTCCTCCTAAAATTTGATATGGTTTTTAAATATGCATAGCATCCATTGCCGTGATATACTCCCGACTGGGCACAAAGACGTTGCTGTGCACTGTCCCTGAAAACAGCTGTTTCCCCGCTTTATAGGCGTACAGCTGCGTCATAGGAAACGGTTTCCATACATCGTCATCCAACGGTTTCGTTGAAAAAAGATACCCGGATGCAAGTTGCCGATAAAACAGTGTATCTTTCATGTTCTTGTGAACGTACAGAATTTCTCCGTCAAAAATCATCAGATTCAGCTTATTCCGTGGGGAGAGTCGTATCACAAGCTGGTCGATGATAGCAAATCGTTGCTGTTCACTGAGTGCCCCCTCACTGGAAATTGCCTTGTTGATTTCATCCAACAAAAACAGAAAAATACGTTCTGAGTCGGTATCACCGACCTGTGTGTTCATATAGGGTACCAGCTTTTTGCTGGAATATATTGTCCCGTTGTGAATCAAAGTCCACCGCCTACCGGAGGCATCCATCCCACTATAGGGGTGGCAGTTTTCTTCTCGCACAGAGCCGACCGTTGCCAACCGGATATGGGCAAGCAGATGATCCTGCGGCGGGGTTGTATTCAGAATATCAGGCAGTCTTTCACTTTTTGCTGCACAGACACCCTCTTTGAAAATCTCCGGTTTCCCGTCGACTTCACGCATAAGACCCCATCCGTGTGGATGGTGTAGGCTGTGCGCATAGAATGCCCTTAGAAAATAATTCACTGGCTCCTTCTTGTTCGCAGAGAGCCCCAAAAGTTCGCACATTGCTATCACGCCTTATCTTTTCCAAAATTGTTTCACAAAGAGTTTCACCGGAAAGCTTTGCCTGCTCCTTGGCGATAATGGCACATGCCTTATCGTTGCACTGGAAGAACGCTTTCATGTCATTGAGCAGACGGTTTGCCCGTTCCAGTATTCTCTTTTCCGGCACCAGTCTTGCTGCATCCTGATGCCAAGTAATCGCTTGATGTTGCTGCGATGCTGTCAAATTGAAATCCTCCAGCGACGTTAAGTAAACAAGCCAGAGATGCGCAAATTCCAGATCCGTCTGACAAATGCCAAGCGGCTCCAACGGATTCAGGTCAAACATACGCAACTCAATATGGTCAGGGCCAGTTTCCCGCAACTGTCGGAGGCTGTTCTCCCCTCTCGGTTTTAACCGTACCGGCAAATATAATTCTCCGGCTGAGAAGAGGACACCTTTTGTCACATAATATTGAATGCTGTCTGTATAGGCAGACAAGCTACTATAATCCAATGTCGGGGTAAACTGATTCCAGTACCCCCGTTTCCCGCTCCGCATAGAAGCATAGCCACCAAACGTTGCGCCAGAAGCATGATCTTCATCAAACGATTTATCATAAATCGGGCTGGCTGCTGTCAGCAGCACCAGTAGCCAGCTATTCCGGATTGCTTGTTTCAGCAAACGAAGATATGTTCGGATCTTGAAGGTCGAGAAAGACGAAATTTCATGCTGTTGCGCATACATCAGCTGTAGCGCACGATCCGAAAAAGAAAAATTGAAATGAATCCCCGAATAGAGCATCAATCGTTTTCCATATCGACGTTCCAGATTTTTTCGATAATTGGACTTTTCCGCAAGCGCACCGTCAAATCGAGCCACCGGAATGTCTGCTTCGCTCTCGATATGCGGCGGATTGCTATAAAGCCAAAGTGTCTCGTTCTGTTTTTTCAGAACGGTTCTTGCCTGTGTATCCAGCTGCTTCAAGGATGCCATCATCTCATCAATGCTCTGACAGACTGGTGTAATAATTTCCAACTGATTCTCACAGAAATCTCTGGAGAGATGCGGATCTGTAAAAGGATGTGGCGTTTGCGCCATCCTTCCGTTTCGATCTACCCGTAACGTTTCCCGTTCCAACCCGAAATTCCCCGTCAACATCGTATCATGATACAATTGTATTCACCCTTTCTGCTGTTCTCTCTAACGATGCATATGACAAAATGAGGGATTCCATTGTCATGCCGTTTTCCAAATCCAGTAGCATCTGCTTTGCTGGATTGGTCAGCTGTTCTGCTCTACGATAGAGCGGTTGCAGGAAAATTTCTTCTCCGTAGCCACGCTGCACCAGCCCATCTTCTGCCAACTGTAACACTTGTAACAGCAGCATTCTGAGACGATTGCTGTCCACAAAATCCGGAATGGTACGTCTGCCACACAAATCACGCAGCTCTACTGCATGATATCCATGCCGATAAAGCACCTTGTCCTGCTCCAGCAGTGCGGTCAGTGCCGTTAAATTTCGCATCAGTCCCACATGAAATGCAGCTGCGCTCATGCTCTCTCGAACAGGCTGCGCACAGACACTGCGGAATTCTACTGTACCACGGAATGTCAGGTCTTCAAACTTAAACGAACGCAGATATTGCAAGTCACTGATTTCTGGATGAAACGCAATCAATTGATACCGTTTCCCATCGAAATATTCGCCGGTGATTGTTTCCTTTGAAAAATAAGTGCGTAGCGGTGTCGGGGCAAAATTGATATACTTCCCGTCCCGCATCGTACAGTACATGCTCATTGTGGTGATATACTGTATCACTTCTTCCGTACTCTGAAACGTTGTCTCATAAGCCCCCAGATTATGTGGATTCAACCCGTGCAGGCTGTTCCGCCAGAAATAATCCCGACTGATGAGAGAATCCGGTCGCCGATCCCAATAGGAATTGGCAAACAGCAACGCCTTGATTGGCTCTAATTTTGAAAACGTATTCAGCACTTCTGGAATATTCTGCTCTGTCACATCAAGCTGCACCTGAGAAGCGCAGGAGAACATACCGTATTGTGGCACATCGTGAAACGGCACGGTGTTCTGATACTTTCTATAAGAAGTCAGATGGCGATACAGCATTCGGTATCGTTCGCTATGAATTGGCTCATACCGGTTTACTGCATAATTCGGATTGACCCCCATACCGGTCAGCGTGTAATGATATTCCATCAGAAAGTTTTGCAAAAACGTATAATACTGTACGAATCGCAGGTACAAAATCTGCAAATTCTGTTCTGCGCCGAACGACAGTTCCAATGTGTTATAGCTGCAATCAAAGGAAAGGCTGTCGCCATTGTCCGCTGATGTTGCGCAATAAAGATTTCCCTCTTCGTCCCGACTGACTTTTGTCAGATGAAATCGGGATGCGAATGCCTCTGCCAATGCATGAACCACTTCAAAATCAACGGCTTCCCCACTCAGATTTACAATTGGAAGCTCAAATTCGATGCCAATCAGTTTCTTCCTGTTTTGTCTTGTCGGAACAATATACTTTTCCTCGATGGCATTTCTCAATGTTTCCTCTGTCATGCTTTCCATCTCCTTTGTGATATCTATGCCTTTATTATATGTCTGAATGATGCCATCGTCAACGTGAAAATAAGACAACGTTATCATAAAATGCGGATTTTCAAACGTTTTTTCATGAAAATGCCCTGATTCTGTCTGGAAAATACCATGATTTCAAGGGAAAAATAGAGAATTTCGGCAACGTTGTCACATAAAAAGTCCCAATTCTACGGTCTTTTATAGCGTGTTTCTGGAAATTTTTAACTATTCTACGCTTTCCTCGTGACAACGTAGTCTTTAATCTCTCCGGAAGATGTCTCTTGTGTAGACTTTTTCTTTGACATCGTCCAAGCAGGTATCATATCGGTTTGCAATGATTGCCTGACTCTGCTGCTTAAATGCTTCCAAGTCGTTCACAACCTTACTGCCAAAGAACGTGCTGCCGTCTTGCAGTGTCGGCTCATAAATGACAATCGTCGCACCTTTTGCCTTGATTCGCTTCATAACGCCCTGAATGGAACTCTGTCGGAAGTTGTCAGAATTGCTCTTCATGGTCAGACGATACACGCCGATCACACAGGGTTTTTCTTCTGTTGCATCGTAATCGCCACGGTCAGAATACGCATAATATCCTGCCATCTGTAAGACACGATCTGCAATGAAATCCTTACGAGTCCGGTTGCTTTCTACAATCGCTTCAATCAGATTTTCCGGCACATCTGCATAGTTTGCCAGCAGCTGTTTGGTGTCCTTCGGCAAGCAATAGCCACCGTATCCGAAACTTGGATTGTTATAGTGTGTCCCGATTCGTGGGTCAAGGCAAACGCCATCAATGATCTGCTGTGTGTCAAGCCCTTTCATCTCGGCATACGTATCCAACTCGTTGAAGTAGGAAACCCGCAACGCAAGATATGTATTAGCAAACAGCTTGACGGCTTCTGCTTCTGTAAAGCCCATAAACAGCGTGTCGATATCTTCCTTGATGGCACCTTCCTGCAAAAGTGCTGCGAACGTATGTGCCGCCTTGACAAGGCGTGCATTTTTTACATCTGTTCCGACGATAATCCGACTTGGATACAAGTTGTCATACAGTGCTTTGGATTCTCGCAAAAACTCTGGGCTGAAAATGATGTTGTCGCAGTGCAACGATTCCCGAATGCTGGCAGTATATCCAACCGGAATGGTTGATTTGATTACCATAATGGCTTCCGGATTGTACTGGATAACCAGTTTGATCACCGCTTCTACAGCGGATGTATCAAAATGTTGCGTTTTGGAATCGTAATTTGTCGGTGCGGCAATGACAACAAAATCTGCGGCACGGTACGCCGTTTCTGCATCCAGTGTTGCGGTCAGATCCAACTCTTTTTCAGACAAATATTTTTCAATATATTCGTCTTGAATCGGAGAAATCCGGTCATTGATTTTCTGTACTTTTTCTGGTACAATGTCTACAGCGTAAACTTTATGATGTTGCGATAACAAGGTTGCAATACTCAGACCGACATAACCCGTCCCAGCAACAGCAATGGTATATTTCTTGTCCATTTATTTTCTCCATTTCTGCTTTTTTACATTATTATATTCCATATTGTAGGATTTGTCAAGAGGAATGCTATTGCAATCTGAAATATTTTGTGATATACTGTATAAAAACAAAAACCACTGTAAAGGAGTTAAATAACATGGGACACATTACAAGAGAAGAAGCATTTGCGCTTCTGAAGCAGTATAACAAAGATCCGTTTCACATTCAACACGCTCTCACAGTAGAGGCAGTCATGAAATGGTATGCCAAAGAACTGGGTTACGAAGAAGAAGCGACATATTGGGGCATCGTCGGACTTCTGCACGACATCGATTTTGAATTATATCCGGAAGAACATTGTCTGAAAGCACCAGAACTGCTCCAGAATGCTGGCGTTTCAGAGGACATCATCCATGCAGTATGTTCTCACGGCTACGGCATTACAGTCGGATGCGGCACTACCATCGAGGTAGAACCGGTACATGAAATGGAAAAAGTGCTGTTTGCAGCCGATGAACTGACCGGTTTGATCTGGGCAGCAGCGTTGATGCGCCCATCTAAGAGCACAAAGGACATGGAATTGAAATCACTGAAGAAAAAGTACAAGAGCAAAGGCTTTGCAGCAGGATGTTCCAGAGAAGTCATTGAACGTGGAGCAGCACAGTTGGGTTGGGAGCTGGAAAAGCTGCTCACCATGACGTTGCAGGCAATGGCAGAGACAGAAGACGAGATTCAAGCGGAAATGACAGCGGAAGCATAACAGCGACTGCGTAATATGAAAGGAGAAAATAGAGATGAAAGTCTTAATTCTGAATGGAAGTCCAAGAGCAAATGGCAATACAACGATTGCCATCAAAGAAATGGAAACCATATTTCAGGCTTCCGGCATTGAAGTAGAAACCGTTTCGGTCGGAAACAAAAACATTCGAGGTTGTGTTGCCTGCGGCAATTGCGCTACAGCTGGAAAATGCGTGTTTGATGACGTTGTCAATACGATTGCGCCGAAGTTTGAAGCAGCAGATGGTCTTGTCGTTGCAAGTCCTGTTTATTATGCTTCTGCCAATGCAACATTGATTGCCTGTCTGGACAGATTGTTTTACAGCACCCATTTCGATAAAACCATGAAAGTCGGTGCAAGCGTTGTCTGTGCAAGAAGAGGAGGATGTTCTGCTACATTTGACGAGCTGAACAAGTATTTTACCATTGCAGGTATGCCGATTGCTTCCAGCCAGTACTGGAACAGCATTCACGGAAGAGAACCGGGACAGGCTGCACTGGATGAAGAAGGAA
>CAYNPC010000043.1:0-12570 GCA_964399025.1 uncultured Ruminococcus sp.
GCTCCCACGCCCACAGATGGGTACGATGGTCTGCCTTGCGGAGATTGCCGTTTTCGTCTTTCTCTGCATCCACCAGATGCACATAGCCCTCGTCTGCTTCCGGCTTTTCATCCAGCATATCAAAAATTCTGCCTGCGCCTGCCAATGCCATAATAATCGCACTCGCCTGCTGTGAAATCTGTCCGATTGGCTGTGTGAAACTCTTGCTCAACTGCAAGAATGCCGCAATCGCACCCAACGTCAGACCACCAACGCCGTGCAATGCCAGCAAACCACCCAGCACCGCAATGCAGACATATTGCAGGTTGCCAAGGTTGTTGACAATCGGCATCAGAATATTGGCAAAGCTGTTTGCCTTGGCAGCGTTCTGGAAAAGCCCTTCGTTCTTTTCATCAAACGTTTCCGCTGCCTGTGGTTCGTGACAGAAAACCTTGACGACTTTCTGTCCGTGCATCATTTCTTCAATATAGCCGTTGACATCACCCAGCGATTTCTGCTGTGCCACGAAATATTTTCCGCTCTTGCCGCCGATTTTCTTGACAATCGTCAACATGAAAATCAGGAATACAACCACAAACAAGGTCAGCCAGACACTGGTATACAGCATCGCAATAAACACCGCTATAATCGTCACGGTCGAAGAAACGAACTGCGGCAAGCTCTGCGACATCATCTGTCGCAAGGTGTCCGTATCGTTTGTGTAAAGGCTCATGATATCGCCGGTGGCGTTCTGGTCAAAATAGCGAATCGGCAATGTCTGCATATGCGTAAACATCTCATCCCGAATGCTTTTTAATACGCCCTGTGAAACCGCAACCATCAGACGGGTATACAGGAACGAACCCAATGCGCCAGCAAGCAGAATGACTGCCAGCTTCAGAATCATCATTGCCAGTCCGGAGAACTCCGGATTGGCTTCCAACAACAACGGCGCAATATAATCATTGATGAGCGTTTTCAGGAATATCGCACTGGTGACACTCGCCAACGCACTGACCAAAATACAGACAATGACCAACACCAACCGGAAGCGATATGGCTTCAGATAGCCCATCAGTCGCTTCATGGCAGCACCGGCATTTTTCGGTTTTTCTGCTGCACCAATCGGCACTTTTCCACGCATTCCACTCATGCTGTCACACCGCCTTTCTGATTCTGTGCTGTGTAAATTTCCTGATAGATTTCATTGTTCTCCAGCAGTTCTGCATGTGTCCCCATACCGTGGATGACACCGCCATCCATTACCAGAATCAAATCGGCATCCTGAATGGAGGAAATCCGCTGCGCAATGATAAACTTCGTTGTTTCCGGCAGATACGTTGCCAATGCTGCCCGAATGGAAGCATCTGTCTTGGTGTCCACGGCACTGGTGGAGTCATCGAGAATCAGAATCTTCGGCTTTTTCAGCAACGCTCTGGCGATACAAAGTCGCTGTTTCTGTCCGCCGGAAACATTCGCACCGCCCTGATCAATGTGGGTGTCGTAGCCATCCGGGAACGTATTGATAAATTCATCGGCGTTTGCCAACCGGCAAGCTTCTTCCAATTCCGCATCGGTAGCCGTTTCATTGCCCCAGCGGAGGTTCTCTTTAATAGTACCGGAGAACAGCACGTTCTTTTGCAGCACCATTGCCACTTCGTTTCGCAGCGTGGTCATATCGTAATCCCGTACATCGACCCCACCGACTTTGACGCTGCCGTCTGTGACATCGTACAACCGAGGAATCAGCTGTACCAGAGAACTCTTTGCGCTACCAGTACCGCCGAGAATGCCGACGGTCATACCGGACGGAATCTCGAGATTGATGTCTTTCAGACAGCATTTATCCATCCGTTTGGAGTAGCTGAAAGAAACGTGTGAGAAAACAATGCTGCCATCTTTGACTTCTGTCACCGGCTTTTCCGGATTGGTCAGGTCGCTCTGTTCCTCCAACACTTCTACCACACGCTCTGCGGAAGCTCTGGACATGACAATCATAACAAATACCATAGACAGCATCATCAGGGATGCCATAATCTGAATGGCATAGGTGATCAGGCTCATCAGTTCTCCGGTTGTCAGTTCGGTTCCGTTTGTGCTGACAATCAGTCTTGCACCAAACCAAGCCAACAGCAACATGCAGACGTAGATAATCAACTGCATACTCGGCATTGCCACAGCCATCCGCCGTTCTGCCTTGCAGAAGTTATCATAAATCTTCTTGGAGATGGTCGTAAACTTATTCGTTTCGTGGTCTTCCCGTACAAACGCTTTCACAACACGAATGCCGTGTACATTTTCCTGTACCACATTGTTCAGTTTGTCATAGGTGCGGAAAACCCGTTCAAAAATCGGGTGTACCGTCGTCATCAGACCCAGAATCAACACTGCCAGCAGCGGTGCAGCAATCAGGAAAATCAAAGACAGCTTCCAGCTGATGCGAATTGCCATCGCCAATGAGAAAATCAACATGGTCGGTGAACGCAACGCAATCCGGACAATCATCTGATATGCATTCTGCAAGTTGGTGACATCCGTCGTCAGACGGGTGACCAGACTGGATGTGGAAAACCGGTCGATATTAAAGAATGAGAATTTCTGCACGGCGTGAAACAAATCATGCCGCAGGTTCTTGGCAAAGCCGGCAGATGCCTTTGCCGCATAATGTCCGGCAAGTGCGCCGAACAGCAGAGACAGCACACAGCAAACCACCAGAATGCCGCCAATTTGCAAAATGGCGGACTGGCTTGCGCCGTCGATGCCCCTGTCAATCAGCTCCGCCATCAGCAGCGGAATGATGACTTCCATAATGACTTCCAGTGTCACAAAGACCGGAGACAAAATGGAAACGCCTTTGTATTGCCGGATACAACCGGCAAGTCGTTTTAACATGAATGATGCCCTCCTTCGTTTTCCAGTGTTTCGAGATTCTGGCACATGATTTTCAGGACATGCTGGAACTGTTCCTGTTCCTCCGGCGAAATCCCTTCCGTCAGCACCGTCTCAAATAATTTGCACTCTTGTTCCACTTCGTGATGCAAGGCGACCGCCTTTTCTGTCAGCACAATCCGTTTCAGCCGTGCATCTTCGATGACCGGCAACCGGATGATGAGTTGATTTTTTTCCATCCGGTTCAGCATTGCCGTCACGGTCGAACGGCGGATGGAAAACTTCTTCTCAATGTCACGCTGATAAATCGGTGCATCCTGATGCGTATACAAAAAATGAATCAGCCAGCCGTGAATACCGGTGACAGACTCCTGTTCTTTGATGGCATTGGCACGTCCGCAATAGCGAGCCGTCAGGATGTTGAACCGCCGCAACAGCGGAAACAATGGCTCCATAAAAACACCTCCCTTTTGGCAAAATTTCTTCTCAAATAGTTTGATTCCGAACAGTTCATATTCAAACAGTTCGAGGTTAAACAACATTATAGCACGCTGTCGTTTGTTTGTCAAGTCGCATTTTGCACGATAATTTCTTACAATCCCACACCGATTTTGCATAGATTTGTCTGTGTGGGCTTGCATTCCCCAGCAAAATGTGATATAATAAGGGCATTGCATACCGCAAAAATGGAAAAGGGAGCGTTGTGAATGACAAAAAAGGAAGAGTTTATTCATATTTATCAAGAAAAAATCCAGCGTCGAGGGGCGGACCAATTGTTGAACTGGCTGCAATCCGATGCCAGTGATTTCTTCGTTGCGCCGTCCAGCACACGCTATCACGGTTCCTATGAAGGGGGTCTGGTGGAACACAGCGTCAACGTGTACCACTGTCTGGTGGATTATCTGGCAAGACCTCGCACCAAAGAATTATACGGCATGAACTACACCGAAGAGAGCGTCGCCCTTGTGGCACTGCTGCACGACTTGTGCAAAATCAATTTCTATGCCGTCGATTATCGGAACGCCAAAAATGCACAAGGGATCTGGGAGAAAGTCCCCTACTACACCATTCGGGACACGATGCCCTATGGACACGGTGAAAAATCCGTCTATATGCTCTCCGGTTTCCTGCGCCTGACAAGAGAAGAGGCGTTTGCCATCCGGTATCACATGGGCTTCTCCGGTCCGGAAGATCGCAACCAGATCGGCAGAGCACTGGAACAATTCCCGTTGGCACTGGCACTCAACGTTGCCGATATGGAAGCATCCTATTTTCTGGAGGGCTTACCGGAATCGTAATTCCCCTTTTGTTTCACTTTTTGTGTCAATAAAAGGCTTCTGCCTTTTGTTATGATATATAATATGATTCTCCATACGGGAGAATCCGACAACAATGAAAAAAGGAGTATGTTACAATGAATTGGTACGACCACGCAATTATCTATCACATCTATCCGCTCGGTTTCTGCGGTGCCCCAAAGCACAATGAAGGCGGAGAACCGGTCAACCGGCTGGAAAAGGTGCTGGACTGGATTCCGCATCTGAAAGAAATGCAGGTGGATGCCGTTTATTTCGGCCCGATTTTTGAATCTGTGGAACACGGCTACGACACCACGGATTACAAAATGATTGACCGCCGTCTTGGCACGAACGAACTGTTCAAGAAAATCTGCCAGACACTCCACGAAAATGGAATCCGTGTCATTCTGGACGGCGTATTCAATCACGTCGGCAGAAACTTCTGGGCATTCCGGGACGTACAGGAAAAGGGACAGAATTCCGCTTATTGCGATTGGTTCGCCGGTCTGAATTTCGGCGGTTCCAGTCCGTGTGGCGACCCGTTCTGGTACGAAGGCTGGAATGGCTATTACAATCTGGTCAAGCTGAACCTGAAAAACTGGCATGTCTGCGACCATCTGATTGATGCCGTTGGCTACTGGATGGACGAGTTCGACATTGACGGCATCCGGTTTGATGCCGCAGACTGTGTGGACTTTGACTTCTTCAAGCGCATCCGGCAGTTCTGCAAGGGCAAGAAGGCGGATTTCTGGCTGATGGGTGAAATCATCCACGGCGACTACAAGCGTTGGGCAAATCCGGAAATGCTGGATTCTGTCACAAACTACGAATGCTACAAGGGCATTTATTCTTCCCACAATGACAAGAATTATTTCGAGATCGACTATTCCATCAACCGGCAGTTCGGCAATGGCGGCATTTACAAGGGCATCAACCTGTACAACTTCGTGGACAACCACGATGTCAACCGCCTCGCCAGCACCTTGCAGGATGCACGGTATCTGCCACTCTGCTACACGCTGCTGTACACCATGCCGGGCATTCCGTCTGTTTACTACGGCAGTGAGTTCGGCGTAGAAGGCAGACACGAAAACAATTCTGATGACGGTCTGCGGCCTTGTCTGGATCTGGCTGACCTGCAACAGAACGGCAATCAGGCACTGTATCAGCATCTGGTCAAGCTGGGACGAATCTACAAAGCGTATCCGTCTCTGCGCACCGGCAGCTATCAGACCGTCACGGTTCGCAACCGGCAGCTGCTGTTCCGGAAGGATCTGGACGGCAGAACGGTTTACGTGGCATTGAATCTGGAGGATTGCAATTACGATCTGCGCTTCGGCACGCATCTCCACGCACTGGTTGATGTCATCAGCGGACAGACGGTACAGATTGACAACGGCAACGCCTTTATCCAGATGCCGCCGTTCAGCTCTATGATTCTGGTCGAAGACGACATTGTCAACAACGCAGAAGCACCTGTTGTACCGGAAGTCATCGCCGCACCGGCAGCCATCGAAGTCGGCAACCGGTATCGTCTGACAGACGGCAGCGTATGGAAGATCACATCGCTGGCAAGCCACGCTGAGACACAGGAAGAACTGGTCATCTATCAGGAAGAGGCAACCGGCAAGGTCTGGGCAATGCCGAAGGCGCTCTTCACCGATATGGAAAAAGAATTGCTGTAAGTGATTCGTTTGTTGGTATGGGAAATCGCTCTTTCCGGTCTGGGGAGAGCGATTCCTGTCTATCCGAAACACCATTGCAGAAAGGAACACCTATGGAACACCACACCCTCGGCAGTGTGATTTTTGATTTGGATGGCACACTGCTGGATTCTATGACTGTCTGGTCACAGGTTGACCAACAGCTTTTACATCACTTCGACCGGAAAGCACCGGCTGACCTGACAGAAAAAGTGAAAAAGATGACGATTGCAGAATCGGCACAATATTTCATCGAAACCTTTTCTCTCCCCTGTTCGCCGGAAGAAATCATTGCAATCGTACAGGGATTGGCAACGGATGCCTATCGAAACACCATACCGCTGAAAGACGGGGTGCTGCCGCTGCTGGATTGGCTGGATGCACGGCAAATTCCCTATTGTGTCGCAACTGCCACCTATCCGGAAATGGCAGAAGCTGCCCTGCGGCGGCTGCACATCTGGGAGCGGATTGCGTTTCTTCTGACCGAACAGGAAGTCGGCAGCGGAAAAAAAGAACCGCTGATTTACCGGACGGCTGCCCGTCGGCTGGGCTGTGGCAAACGGCAGACGGTGGTCGTAGAAGATGCCCTGCACGCTGTCGAAACAGCGGCAAAAGACGGCTTTTTCACCGTTGCCGTCTATGACCCTGCCCTCTCACCGGCGGAATGGGAACAGATGCAACGCATTGCCACAGTCTCGGTCGAAACCCTCTCTGCAATGCAAACTGCAATCAAAACGGGACGCATTCCGCTGTAATGTTTCACGTGAAACAGACAATAGAAAGGAGTCTGTATTCTTATGGCTGTATGGAAAAAAGAACCGCTCACCGGCGGTATGCACGTATATGTCAGTGAAAATCATCGTTTTGGCACAGATGCATTTCTGCTTGCCAATTTTGCAGGCTGGAGACGAAACGATCTCGTCTGTGACCTTGGAACGGGCTGTGGGATCATTCCGATGATCATGCAGCGGAAAGATCCCCCGAAACACACTTGGGGCGTTGACATTCAGTCCGATGCCATCGCACAGTTTGCGCTGGCGGCAACAGAATGTTATGTCCGGAATGCCGTCACGCCCGTTTGCGCTGACCTGAAGCAGCTCTGGCCGGATGCCCCACTGGAGCAATGTGATCTGGTCATCTGCAACCCCCCCTACAAGGCAGGACAGGCAGGCATACAGAGCCAGTTGACGGCGCAGAAAATCGCCCGTCATGAGATTCTCTGCAACATTGATGATGTCTGCAAAGCGGCCAACCGGCTTTTAAAATTCGGCGGCAGACTCTGTATCTGCAACCGTTCCGAACGGCTGGCGGACTGCATCGCCGCCATGCAGCACTATCAGATTGAACCCAAGCGGCTGCAATTCGTCTCAAAAAATCCGGATTCTGCCCCGTGGCTCTTTTTGCTGGAAGGACGAAAAGGCGGCAAGTCGTTCCTGAATGTGCTGCCACAGTTCTATGTCCGGAACGGCAACGCCGATTCGGAAGCCGTCCAGAAACTCTATCGTCTCCCCGACGAAAATCCGAAAGAGGAGGAAAACGTATGAGTGGTACACTCTATGTCATCGGGACCCCCATCGGCAATCTCGAAGACATCACCCTGCGCCAACTGCGCATGTTAAAAGAAGTGGATTTCATTGCAGCCGAGGACACCCGTGTTACCCGAAAGCTGCTGAGCCATTTCGACATTCACACCCCGATGGTCAGCTATCACGACCACAGCGGACAACTGGTCACACAACAGTTATTGCAACGCATTGCAGCCGGTGAATCCTGCGGCATTGTCACAGATGCCGGTATGCCCTGTATTTCCGATCCCGGGGAAATTCTGGTGCGCTGCTGTCGGGAACAAAACATTCCCGTTACAGCCGTGCCCGGTCCGAGTGCTGCCATCACCGCACTCGCCATCTCCGGACAGGAAACCGGCAGATTTACATTTGAGGGCTTTCTCTCTGTCACAAAAAAACAGCGACAAGTCCATCTCGAACAGCTGAAAAAAGAAACCCGCACGATGATTTTCTACGAAGCCCCCCACAAACTGCTCCGCACCTTGACGGATTTCCAACGGTGTTTCGGTGGCGATCGTCCGATTTCCATCTGTCGGGAGCTGACAAAACTCCATGAAGAAGTCTGGAAAACGACCATTGCAGCCGCACTGGAACATTATCAGATCCAGAACCCTCGAGGGGAATTTGTGCTGATTGTCGCTGGTCTGCCGACAGTGGCAGCCATGTGTCCGGCGATTTCACCAGAAGAAGCCGTGGAAAAAGTGCGGATGCGTGTTGCAAAGGGCGAACGGCTGACAGATGCTTGCAAAGCGGTGGCAGAAGAAGCCGGTCTCCGGAAACAGGAGCTTTACCAGAGAATTACATCGGAAAAAGTCCTTTGTGAGGCGTAGGATTCAGCTTGTTTTAAGTTTCTCGTGCTATGATAGGACGAAATCATAGAAAGGAGAATCTGTTCGTGAATCTTTTAATTGTCGAGGATGAGGTACAGCTTGCCGATGCGCTTGCCGAAATCCTACAACGAAACAAATACCATGTCGATACGGTTTACAATGGCGAAGATGGTCTGCACTACGCCAGCACGGGCATTTATGATTGCATCATTCTGGACATCATGTTGCCCATTCTGGACGGCATTTCTGTGCTGCGTGCGCTACGCAAGCAGAAGGTCTCTACCCCTGTGCTGCTCCTGACTGCCAAGTCAGACGTTGCCGATAAAATCAACGGGCTGGACAGTGGCGCAGACGACTATCTCACCAAACCATTTGTCACCGGCGAATTGCTCGCCCGCATCCGTGCCATGACACGCCGCACCGGCGAAGTGACGGTGGACGGCTTGCAATTTCATTCCCTCCATCTGGACACCTGTAATTACACCCTCTCTTGTGGGCAGGAGAACATCAAACTCAGCTTGAAAGAATATCAGATTATGGAAGTTTTCATGAGCAATCCGCACCAGATTATCTCCAAGGAATGCTTTATTGAAAAAATCTGGGGCTATGAGAGCGACGTGGAATACAACAACATCGAAGTCTATATTTCTTTCCTCCGGAAGAAATTACAGTCCATCCACGCCAATGTTTCCATCAAGACAGCCCGTGGCATCGGGTATTTCTTAGAGGAGCAGAAAGCATGATTCCCCACATCCGACGGCGTTTCCTCTGCTTTACCATGTGCATTCTGACCGCAGCGGTGCTATTGCCCATGATTGCCCTGAATGTCATCCCGAATGTGATGACGTACAATCAGAACCGCTCCACGCTACAGCAAGCGGTCGAAAATGAAATCCGGATTCGCACCGTTGACGACAAAAAGGATGAGAAACCAGATGAAAAACCAAATGACAAACCGCCTGATGCAGCAGCACCTGCTATGGAACCAGATTCACAAACCACTACAACAGCTGTAACAACCGCACAAACCACAACCAGCGTTTCGCTGTCGCAGGAGACAGAAACCGTTGTCACGACTGCCGCCACGGTTTCACAGGCGGCAACAGATGGCGTGACACCGAAACAACAACAGCATACAGAAGCGGCTGCCCCACAGACCAGCGTGGCAGTGACCAGCACAGAAAAAAACGTGCAGCACACCACACGGGCAGTGACCACCGCAAAAGCAACCAAACCGACCACCACGGAAGCGGTTCAGACCCAACCGGAAGAAGATGACGATGCCGATTGGGGCGATGGCGACTGGTACGGACCGGATTATGACGATACGCCATGGCATCCGCATCCGTGGGATGCTGCCATAAAGCTTTCTTCTCTCTCCTATTCCAGAACGATTGCGCAGAAAGTCGAACACATCCCCAATAAGACAGAAACCAACAATGATTGTATCCTGGTTGTTCTGAATAAGGAAAACGATCTGATCGAAACCATTCAGGCGGATTGGTATGATTACACGGATGAGGAAATCCTGTCGTTTGTCGCAAAAGTGCAGGCAAGCGACAAGCAGGACGGCTACTGTGACACGCTGCAATATTACGCAGAACCCTATGACCAAGGCGAAATTGTGGCGTTTATTGACCGCTCCCGCAGCATTTCTTTTCTGAAGCAGCTGCTGTTAATCAGCATTATCATATTTGTGCTGATGGAAGCCATCGTCTTTTTCCTGACCATGATGCTGACCAAACGTGCGATGCTGCCGATGCAGATTTCATTTGAAAAACAGAAGCAATTCATCTCCGATGCCGGACACGAATTGAAAACGCCATTGACCATCATTTCCGCCAATACAGACATTCTGCAAGACGAAATCGGGGAAAACAAATGGTTGAATTACATCCGGATGCAGACCGAACGCATGCGGGTGTTGATTGACGAGATGATGACACTGACGAAAATGGAACACGTCAATCAGGTTGCGGTACAGGAACGGTTCAATCTCAGCTCTGCCGTTGAAACGATGGCGTTGCCGTTTGAATCGCAGGCGTTTGAGCAGAAGAAAACATTCTGCATCAACGTCACACCGGACTTGTACTTTCACGGCGATCCGGAACAGATTCGCCGGATGATTGGCATTCTGATTGACAACGCCTTCAAATACAGTGCAGATCAAGGCGAAATCCGTGTTTCCTTACAGGAGGAAGCCGGAAACCGGATGGTATTGCAGGTCTACAACACCGGAAAAGGCATCCGACCGGATGAGAAAGAAAAAATCTTTGAGCGATTCTATCGCAGTGACAGTTCCCGTGCCCGTTCGACCGGCGGCTACGGTCTGGGACTTTCCATTGCGAAAAGCGTTGCCGAAGCGCATAAAATCAAAATCGAAGTGACCTGCGAGGAAGAACAGTGGATTTGTTTCACGCTCTCCTTCCCCGCACAGAAAAAGTAAAGACAGACAAAAAGCAGCGTCTCCCCAACGGGAAACGCTGCTTTTGTTTCACGTGAAACAGGGTGTGTCACACGACTTGTTTCACTGTTTTGTTGCAATCTTCATGGAGATATCAAAGCACTTGACGGAGTGGGTCAGTGCCCCCAAGGAGATAATATCTACGCCCGTTTCTGCAACGGCACGGATATTTTCTTTTGTCACGTTGCCGGAGGCTTCCAGCAGCACCCGACCGTTTGTGATGGCAACTGCCTTTGTCATATCTTCATAGGACATATTGTCCAGCATGATGATATCTGCACCGGCTGCCAGTGCTTCTTCCAGCTCTGCCAGTGTCCGGACCTCGACTTCAATCTTGACCATATGCCCGATTTTCTGCCGCAGTGCCTGCACCGCACCTGTAATGCCCCCATAAGCATCAATGTGATTGTCTTTCAGCATCGCACCATCTGAGAGATTATAGCGATGATTCTTTCCGCCGCCGACGGTCACTGCATATTTTTGCAGCTGCCGCAGCCCCGGCAGGGTCTTTCTGGTATCGGTAATCTGTGCCCGTGTGCCAGCAACCAGCTTGACACATTCTGCGGTTGCCGTCGCAATGCCGCTCATGTGCTGCAATAAATTCAACGCCGTCCGTTCGCCTTTCAGCAGGGTTTTCGTGCTGCCGGTCATGGTGGCAATGATATCGCCTTTCTGTACGGTGTCACCGTCTGTCTTCCGGATTTCCATCGTCACGTCGCCGCCAGCCAGATCAAATACCCGTTTTGCAAGGTCAATGCCGCAGAGCACGCCGCTATCTTTTGCGACATAATACGCTTCGGACTGGTGGTCATCCTCCAGCAGATAATCGGTTGCCACATCGACATAGTGAATATCTTCTTCCAATGCGGTGGTAATGATCCGGTCAATATAGAATGGTTGTAACCGTGTCATGTTTATCCCCTCCTTTTTTGTAGTTTGCAATTTGTGTTTTGCAATGGATCGTTTGCAATCAGAGTACTTCTTTCAGAATCAGATAGGCATTGGTTGCCATTGCCTTGGCTTCAATCAGATCCGGTGTCACAGCGAATGGTTCATTGTACAGCATCCGCCGGATTTCTTTGATGCGTTCAAATCCCTTCAGCAGCTCTGCCTGATTGGGGATGACAAAGAAACTATCCTGCATAATCTGCCGGATTTCTGTCCGTGTGCCCTTTGGCATCGGCTTGGTGTTTGCCATCTCCGGAAACGTTGCTTCTGTGAAGGTGTCCGGTACAGTCGGCAGCTTTTCTGCGATATCCAGTGCTGCCTGTCTGGAGAAGACCAGTGCCTCCAGCAGCGAATTGCTGGCAAGGCGGTTGTTGCCGTGTACGCCTGTGTTTGAGCACTCACCGGCTGCATAGAGATTCGGCACGGTGGTTTCTGCGTGGCTGTCCACCTGAATGCCGCCCATCAGATAATGCTGGCACGGATAAATCGGAATCGGTTCTTTTGTCATATCGTAGCCCTGTTCCAGCACTTTCTTGTAAATCATCGGGAAGCGATTCCGGATGAAATCGGCATCCTTATGAGAAATATCCAGATAGAAATTGTCCGAACCGGTGCGGTTTTTCTCTTCAATGATTGCGTGGGATACCACATCTCTCGGTGCCAGTTCCAGCCGCTTATCATAGCGATCCATAAAGCGTTCCTTGTTGCAGTTGAGCAGATAAGCCCCTTCGCCACGAACTGCCTCTGAAATCAGGAAACACTCTCTGGTGTGATGGTCATTGAATGCCGTCGGATGGAACTGAATCAGATGCAGGTTTTTGATCTTTGCGCCGTTGTCGTACGCAAACGCAATGCCATCCCCCGTTGCAATCTTGGAATTGGTGGTGTATGCAT
>CAYNPC010000044.1:0-12312 GCA_964399025.1 uncultured Ruminococcus sp.
AATCCGGTAATCCACGAAGTTCAGAACCAGATTGCCGTTGTAGTCGGTGATAGAAGAAACGTCACGGAAGACTTCTTTCAGGCCTTCCTCCCGGAACCAGCGGTAAGAATTTTTCTGTACCTCAATCAGGTTCGGCATTTCGAGGACTTCGTTGATTTTTCCGAAGTTCATTCTGACATTTTTTCCACACTGCTTTGGCGTTACATTCACCATAGGCGAAAAAACCTCCTTCGTTATAATCGAAAAAAATTAGCACCTGCAAGCAGAAACGAAAAAATATGTTACATTTCTCTTGACAGGCGGAAAAGGATGTGGTATACTTATATATTTTGCGTGTGTCACCATCGTGACACTACGATACATTCTATAATTATAAAATATATCTGTCCAGCTGTCAAGAGGGTTTTAAAAAATTTACAGTTATTTTAAAATAGGGGCTGTTTCTGCAAAGAAAAGCGTTTTTTTGCGCCGATTCCGATATTTACTTTTTCCGGATAGCGTGATATACTAAGAAAGTACGAACGTTACATACAGGAGGAACAAAACGTGTTTGCTAAAATCAAAAGTCTTGGATTATTCGGACTCAACGCATTTCCGGTGGATATTGAAGTTGCCATTAACAAGGGAATGCCCAATTTTGATATCGTCGGTCTACCAGATACTACTGTCAAAGAAAGTCGGGAGCGAATCCGCACAGCACTTTACGGTATCGGCGTAACGCTACCACCAAAACATATCATTGTCAATCTTGCGCCGGCAGACGTAAAAAAAAGTGGCACCATGCACGAGCTTGGTATTCTGATCGGGTTGCTCAAAAGCATGGGCAATCTGACCGTCTCTCTGAATGGGAAATACTTCATTGGCGAAGTCTCCCTCAGCGGCGAAGTCCGCAGAGTCAACGGTGTTATGCCGATGACCGTCCTTGCCCGCAAGCTCGGCGCAGAGGAATTATACGTTCCGGCTGGCAACGCCACAGAAGCTGCCAGCATTGAGGGTTTGACTGTCTACGGCATCCACAATATCGGTGAACTGCTGGATCATCTGGAGGGGGATGTGCCACTGCAACCAGTCCCACCTTGCTTTCCCGTCGACGACACGGAATATGATTATGATGCAGATGTCCCTGATTTCTCAGATGTCAAGGGACAGCAGAGTGTCAAACGGGCACTGGAAATCGTGGCAGCCGGTGGACATAATGTCCTGATGGTGGGACCGCCCGGCAGCGGAAAGAGTATGCTCGCCAAGCGACTGCCCTATATTCTGCCGAAAATGACGATGGAAGAAGCCATCGAAACCACCAATATCTATTCTATTTGCGCCATGCTTGACCCGAAACATCCGTTGATCACCCATCGTCCATTCCGTTCCCCACACCACACCATTTCCCCTGCCGGATTGGTGGGCGGTGGTTCGATTCCACAGCCCGGCGAAATCTCTCTCGCCCATAATGGCTTGCTGTTTCTGGATGAATTTGCGGAATTTGACCGGAAAACACTGGATATCCTGCGGCAGCCGCTGGAGGAAGACACCATCACCCTGACCCGTTCCTCTGCTTCGATCACGTATCCTTGCCGGTTTATGCTGGTTGCTGCCATGAATCCCTGCCCTTGCGGTTATCTGGGACACCCGAAACGCCGCTGCACCTGTTCACAGTCGGCAATCAATCGGTATCAAGCCCGTATTTCTGGTCCGATGAAAGACCGGTTTGATTTACAGGTAGAAGTTGACCCTGTTTCCTATGACGACCTCTCATCCGACGAAAAATTAGAAACCTCTGCTGACATCCGCAAACGGGTACAGGCAGCAAGAGAAATCCAGAAGAAACGCTTTGCCGGCACAAAAATTTTCTGCAATGCCCAGATTCCTGACGGAAAACTAAAAATGTACTGCAAGATGGAAGATTCCGCAGATGATCTTCTTCGGAACGCTTTTTCACAATTGGGGTTGAGTGGTCGTACCCACCAACGTTCTTTGAAAGTTGCTCGCACCATCGCCGACCTTGCCGGCAGTGAATTGATTCAGCGTCGCCATATGGCAGCCGCTGTGCAGTATTGTACTTTAAGTTGGAAATATCTTCCGCCTACCACCTGATGACACGACCGCCCGAAATAGAAAGGAGTCCCTATGAAAACGATTTTGCGTGCCGTTGCACGCTATTGGAAAAAGATGGACAAGCCATTGTTGGTTGCCTGTCTCCTGCTCTCCGCCCTGAGTGTATTGATGATTGATTCCATCTATGTCAACCAACTGTTGAGCAACGTCGACGGTGATGATGCACCTGTACAGTTGCTGGCAGTGGGGTTGGGGGTCATCGGTGTTCTGATTCTGGCAGCCGTTGATTATCACAAAATCGCCCGTTTCTGGTTTATCTACGCCCCCATTGCGCTTGCACTGATGGTTCTGACCTTTACCTCACTGGGTTATCAGCGTTCCGGTGCGGATGACCAAGCATGGCTGCAAATCGGTAACGTCAACATCCAGCCGGCGGAAATTCTCAAGCTTGCCTTTATCCTGACGTTCTCTTTACATCTTGCAAAAGACGAGGAACACATGAACAAGCCGCTGCATATGTTATTGCTGATTCTGCACGGCTGTGTGCCGATCGGTTTCGTCGCCTTGCAGGGCGACTACGGGACTGCCATTGTCTTTTCGTTTATTTTTGCCGCTATGATTCTGATTGCCCGCATCTCTTGGAAATATATTCTTGCTGGCATGATTGCCGTTCCGGCAGCACTGGTTTTTGCTTGGAATTTCCTGCTCAACAGCACCCACAAAAACCGGATTCTGGTGCTGCTGCACCCCGGCACTGACCCAGAAGGGTTGGAATATCAGCAGGATCTGGGATTGACGGCACTGGCATCCGGAAAAATATTCGGGGTTGGCATTTTCAACGCAGAAGATTACACCGTCGTGCCGGAAATGCACAATGACTTTATCTTTGCCTATATCGGGCAGACATTGGGGTTTGTCGGAGCGATGGCAGTGGTATTGGTCATGGTGTTTCTCTGCCTGCACACGCTGTCTACCGGACTGCGTGCCAATGACAGACAGGGACTCTTTCTCAGTGTCGGCGTGTCCGCTATGATTTTCACGCACTGCTTTATGAATATCGGCATGGTGCTCAAGGTCATGCCCGTTATCGGTGTCCCACTGCCGTTCCTGAGTGCCGGTGGTACTTCCACGTTGAGTATGTATATCGCCATCGGTTTGGTCATCAGTGTCCGCACCCACAACGAACGAAAATACAATGTCTTCTATGATTACAAGCGACCTGCTGGCAGCTATCGTGCGATGCAATGAGCTGCAAACAAAAAGACCGACCGCAAAGTTTGAAATGTTGCTTTGCAGTCGGTCTTTTCTCTATTTTCTTTTCTCTATTTTCTTTTCCCTATTTTTTTCTTTTCCCTATTTTCGTTTCTGCTTACCTTCTACAATATCTTTTTGCAGAATCGAACTCAGAATCGAACCGATCAGGCAGCGACAATCAAACAAAAAAGAGATGCGCTTGACATATTCCCCATCCAGCTCTGCTTTTCGGGAAATGGTCAGGCGGTCACGTCCGTTCATCTGTGCCCAACCGAATAGCCCCGGACGAATCGCATTCGCACCGTATTTGTCTCGTTCTTCCAGCAAGTCGTACTGATTCCACAAGGCTGGTCTTGGACCAACAAGGGACATATCCCCTCGCAGAATATTGATCAGCTGGGGCAGCTCATCCAGACTGGTTTTGCGCAAAATCTTCCCGATTTTTGTAATATACTGTTCCGGATCTTCCAGCTCATGTGTTGGCACATCGTGCGGTGTGTCCATGCGCATCGTCCGGAATTTATACATCTGGAACTGTTTTTTCCCTGCGCCAATCCGATTCTGTGAAAAGAAAATCGCACCCGGATCTGTGGCAAAAATAAGGATCACAATCAGCAGCATGGGCAAGAGTGCCACAAGCAGCATCAGACCTGCAAACAGCACATCCAGAAACCGTTTCCCGTATTTCTGATAAATCATGTATCACACTCCTTGTCAGAATGAAAATCAGGGACAATCTTCCGCAAAAGACGAATCGTCTCTTCTTTGTCGTTGTGCAGCGCAGCATCTTTCAACGCATACAAATCCGGAACAAAATTCGTATCATCAAAGGCAATCTGCTGTCCGATAAAAATGCAGCTGTTCTCTGTCTCCTGCAACGTCTTTCCTTCTCCGATTTCCTGCTTTGTCATCAATTCCTCACTCAAGCGTTCTCCCGGTCGCAGCCCAATAAACCGGATCGGCACATCCCGATACGGTACTTTTCCATAAGCGGAAATCAGGTTTTCTGCCAGCGTCAGAATGCGGACAGGTGCGCCCATATCCAATACAAAAATTTCGCCACCCTTTGCAATGGCACTGGCGTGGAGCACCAGAGAAACCGCCTCCGGAATCGTCATAAAATAGCGAACCATATCCGGATGGGTCACCGTCACCGCTTTTCCGCTTTCAATCTGCTTCCGGAACAACGGAATTACAGAACCATTGGAACCCAGTACATTGCCAAATCGTGTTGTGATGAACTCTGTGTTGGTGGAATGCTGCGACATATACTGGATAATCATCTCACAACATCGTTTTGTAGCACCCATGACATTGACCGGATGCACCGCTTTGTCAGTAGAAATCATAATGAACTTCTCGCAGCCAAAACTATCCGCCAGATTCGCAAGATAAAATGTCCCTACGACATTGTTCTTGACCGCTTCCTCCGGACAGCTCTCCATCAGTGGTACATGTTTATGGGCTGCCGCATGAAATACAATCTGCGGATGATATTTCTCAAACAACAGCAGCAGCTTCTGATAATCCCGTACCGAAGCGATTTCCACCGAAAGCGGAATTTTTCTGCCGTATTCAATATACAGTTCCTGCTGAATATCATACACGTTGTTCTCATAAATATCAACAATGATGACTTGCTTCGGCTGGTACGTCATAATCTGCCGGACAATTTCCGACCCGATAGACCCACCGCCACCGGTCACCATACAGACCTTGCCCTTCAGGAACGAAGCCACTTTCTCCCGATCAAATTGCGCCGGTGCTCTGCCCAACAAATCTTCAATCCGGACATCCTGAATCTGCGGAATGATATCTTTCTGGAAAAAGAGCTGGCTCAGATGTGGCATAATCTTCACCGGCAGACGAGTCCGTGCACAGAGATCCAGAATCCGTCTGCGGTTTGTCTCGTCACAAGAGGGAATCGCAAACAGAATCATATCAATCTTTCGTTTCTCACAGAGTGCTGCCAGCTCGGCGGTCGTGCCTTCCACCCGAATGCCCATAATATTGGCGTTTTTCTTCAGCGGATCATCATCCACAATACAAATCGGGTCATAGGGAATCGGCGGCGTTTTCTCCGGATCAGAACGAGAACGCTGGATTTCCTCCAGAATCAACCGGCAACCACTGCCAGCTCCAACAATCAGAAGCCGTTTTCGGGACTCGACCCGTCCGGCATCTGTCAGAATCAGGAACGTGCGCCGGAAAACCAACCGGAAAGAAACAATGCCAATCAGAGAAAGAATTGCATTGAACAATAAAAAACCGGGGAAAACAGACCATCGCAACAACAGCACTACAATGCTGCTGAGCAGCTGTCCGGCAACCACCCCTACGGAACAGGCAAGATAATCCCGTATATTGAAATAACGCCAGAGAATATCGTATGCACCGCTGATTTTCAGCATCAGGAATGTAAAGGCAATGTTGATCAACATGTAGGGTAACAAATGACTGGACGAAATCACTGACAATCCCATCAAGAGCGAAAAGAAAAATGTCAATACGATACAGAAAAAGAGAATTGCGACATCGGCTGCCATCAGAATCCATTTCCGGGCAGAATACTTCTTCAATTTTTATCACCTCATTCTGCCATGCTTTTCTCTTTATTTACTATACCATATTTCTTATACAATGTCAAGAAAACAAAAAAAAGAAGAAAATCGTGTAAAAATGTGGAAAGCAGAAAAATGCCATTCCTGTCAAAAGAAAGAATTGCTTTTCACCGGAAAATATGATATAATAAACAAAATAATCCCACATTTTCACCAAGAAACGGAGGAGACAAAATGGACACAAAAACAATGCTGTGGTATCGGAATCCGGCAACCGATTTTGACCACGCTTTGCCAGTCGGCAACGGCAGAATCGGCGGCATGTTGTTCGGCGATCCGGCAGAAGAAATCATCAAGCTGAATGAAGACTCTGTCTGGTCAGGCGGCAAACGGGAGCGCAACAATCCGGATGCCTACGAGGGCTTTCAGGAAATCCGGAAACTGTTACAGGAAGAACATATACAGGAAGCGGAAAAAATCGCTTTTCAGAAGATGCAGGGCGTAACACCCAATGCCCGTCATTATATGCCGTTGGGCAATCTGCACATCCATCAGAAATTGTCCGGAAAAGCCAGACAATACCGGCGCAGTCTGGATCTGGAGCAGGCACTGGCAACCGTAGAATTTACCGTCAACGATGTCACCTACATCCGGGAGCTGTTTGTCTCCTATCCGGATCAGATTATGGTGCTACACATCGCTGCCAATCAGAAAGGCTGCCTGTCGCTGTCTGTTGACATAGACGGCAGAGACGATTACTACGATGATTGCCGCCCCTGCGCACCCAATACCATTCTCTACACAGGCGGTACAGGCAGCAAAAACGGCATTTTCTTCGCTGCCGCTCTGACGGGCAAACAGATTGGTGGCACGATGCGCACCCTCGGTGGGCAGCTTGTCATCGAAAAGGCAGATGAAGTGACATTGCTCCTCTCTGTTGCAACCAGCTTCTATCACGGCGATGACTATCAGGAAGCCGCTTGCATGGATGTTGCTTATGCGCAGGATTGTTCCTATGAAGAATTGCTTTATCGTCACCTGAGCGACTATCAGAAGCTCTTCCGGCGTGTCCATCTCAACCTGCCGGATAACAGCGATGGTTGCAGTGCTCTGCCAACAGACGAACGTTTGCAGCGACTGCGTGGCGATGAAGGCGACCATATGGAATGCAAACGCCAGATTCACGATGGACACTTGATTGTCCTTTATTTCAACTACGGCAGATATCTGATGATTGCCGGCAGCCGTCCCGGTTCGCAACCACTGAATATGCAGGGCATCTGGAACGAAGATATGGAGCCGGAATGGGGCAGCCGCTACACAGTCAACGTCAACACACAGATGAATTACTGGCCAGCAGAAGTCTGCAATCTGTCAGAGTGTCATCTGCCGCTGTTTGATCTGATTGCCAGAATGCAAGAGCCCGGCAAAAAGACAGCAAAAGAGATGTACCACTGCCGTGGCTTTGTCTGCCATCACAGCACCGATATCTGGGGAGACACTGCGCCGCAAGATCTCTCGAAGCCCTCTACCATCTGGCCGACCGGAGCAGCTTGGCTCTGTCTCCACATTTTCGAACATTATGCTTTTACACAGGATAAAAACTTTCTGGCTGCTCACTACGACCTGATGCGGGATGCCGCACTGTTCTTTGTAGATTATCTGATGGAAAACAAGAACGGCGAACTGGTAACAGCACCCTCCGTCTCACCGGAAAACACCTACCGCACAAAGAGCGGTGAAACAGGCTGTCTCTGTATCGGTGCAACGATGGATACAGAAATCATCACGGTTCTGTTCCAGAACGTCATTGACAGCAGCCGGATTCTGCAACGGGATGAAGCCTTTGCAGAAATGCTTTCCGATCTGATAAAGAAACTGCCGCCGATTAAAATCGGACGGTATGGACAGATTCAGGAATGGGCGGAAGACTACGAAGAAGTGGACATCGGACATCGCCACATTTCTCATTTGTTTGCCCTGTACCCTGCCCATCTCATCGACCCCTATCAGACACCGCATCTCAGCAAAGCCGCTCGTTCGACGTTGATTCGCCGTCTGATTCACGGCGGCGGACACACCGGCTGGAGTCGTGCTTGGATGATTAACATGTGGGCAAGATTGCTGGATGACAAAATGGCATACGAAAACTTACAGCAGTTGCTCACTTGGTCTACCAATCCCAACCTGCTGGATTCCCACCCACCGTTCCAGATTGACGGCAACTTCGGCGGTACGGCAGCGATTGCAGAATGCCTGCTGCAAAGCCACACCGGTGAAATCAATCTGCTGCCTGCTCTGCCGACAGAATGGGTAGAGGGCAGTGTCAGCGGTCTACGTGCAAGAGGCGGATTTGAAGTCAACATCCAGTGGACAAACAGCAAGCTGGCAACCGCTTCGATTCTCTCTCTGAACGGCAACACCTGCCGGTTACGCTGCAATCTGATTGCCAGTGTCACATGTGAACAGCAACCAGTTGCGGCAAGCATGGACGGCGGCGTGATTCAGTTTGAAACGACGGCTGGTCATACGTATATCGTACGGGCATAAGCCCATTTACAAAAAAAGAAACCGATTGTACAGAACGATTTCCACTGTACAATCGGTTTTTTGTTCGCATCTTTTCACACACGCCGCTGCAATCGCAGCCATGTTTTCCACTTGCGTGGTGTCCGTGGAACGGGAAGTGGTTTCCACGGACAGGTTTCTTCTGTTTTCCACATTGTCTCTCCGCCAAACATCCGCTGTTCCTGCGCTGGCAGATAGCGACAAAGCAACTGTTTTGCTGCTGTCGACACCGGCAATGATTGCGCAAAAAAGACTTGTGCCAGCTGCTGCGCTTTCTGCTGTCCCTGTTGAAAACAAAAATTCTGCGCCACTGCTACCGGTAAATCCGTAGCGGTTCCCAACAGCAACCCCATATAGTACGGATCGGCATTCCAATCGCAATTCGGGCGCAAAAACCGGAACGGGTCATCAAAATAGGCATTCACTGCCAAGGCAATCCCACACCGCACTGCCAATGTTGGCTGCTCTGTCAGAATCGCCGGATATAAACGGCCATAATGCCGGAATGTAAATCCGGTTGACGGCAGCCAAGCAGCGTCGAAGCCCAGACAACGTGGATTTTCTACGTCTGCAATCCGGTTATCTCCAATCTGCAAAAACCGTTTCGGCGCAATGCCACTCTTTTTCAGATAGCGATAGAGTCCCCCATTTGCCTTGGTCAGCCCCATCTCCGACGACAGCAACAGCATATCATATTCTTCTATGCCGATTTTTTGCAGCATACGGGCAATCTGATACATCGGTAGATACATATCGGTCACGATGGCAATCTGTTTTCCGGCTTCCTTTGCAGCACAATACAGCGACATGCCACTCTGTCTGGGATAACAGAATTGCAGCTCCAGATCCATTTCCAACTGCATCCACTGTTGTACGGTTGCTTCCGGTTCGCCCGTTTTCTGTTGAATCGCCGTATAAATTTCTTGCAAGGTCAGCTCTTTCCGCCGATTTTTCCGCAGTTGTTGCTCCGTCTCTGTCCGCATTGCTGCAAAACCCGTTCGTTCCAGTTTCTGTTCCATCTGACAAAACAAATCATCCGGTGTCAGAAACGGTCGCAGCAACAAGGTGTCAAACAAGTCAAACCCGATCCAATCATGCCCCAGAATGGCATTGCGAATGGCTTCACAAGAACCCATCAGTACACGCCCCTCCCTCATCTCAAAAGAAAACATCCCTGCCAAATGACAGGGATGATGTGGTTACATTTCGCTTCGGTTTTCCAACGCTTTATACAGCGTCACTTCATCAGCATATTCCACCACGCCGCCAACCGGCAAACCAAACGCCAGACGTGTGACCGTCACCTGCATCGGTTTGAGCAGCTTTGCCAGATACATGGCTGTGGCATCCCCCTCCACGGTGGGATTGGTTGCCATAATGACCTCTTTTACCGTCTCGTCCTGCAAACGTGTCAACAGTTCCCGCACTTTCAGCTGTTCCGGCATGACACCCGTCAACGGCGAAATCAAACCATGCAGCACATGATAAACGCCGTGATATTCATTGGTGCGTTCAAAGGCTGCCACGTCTTTCGGTGCTTCGACGACACAAATCACAGAATGATCTCTCGCTGTATCGGCACAGATAGAACAAATCTCCTGATCCGTCAGATTCTGACAACAGGCACAACAGTGAATCGACTGCTTTGCGTGCAGCATTGCTTCTGCAAACGCCTGTACTTCCTCTTCCGGACGGGAAACCATATAATACGCCAGACGCTGGGCGGTTTTCATGCCGATTCCCGGCAATTTTGCAAACTCCTCCGCCAGCAGCACCATCGGCAATGCATTGCTATCTGCCATGCATTAAAACAGGCCCGGCAAAGAAACGCCGCCAGTAATCTTGCTCATTTCCTCTTCGGTGGTTGTCTCTACCTGATTTACAGCTTCGTTGACTGCACTGATGACCAGATCCTGCAACATCTCGATGTCTTCCGGATCTACGACTTCCTTGTTGATGGTCAGTGCCTTCACGGTCTTCTTACCAGTTACAACGACGCTGACTGCACCGCCGCCAGAGGTTGCTGTAAACTCTCTGCCTTCGATATCTTCCTGCAAAGTGGTGATTTCATCCTGCATTTTCTGTGCCTGCCGGATCATGGCATTCATATTCTGGGCACCGCCCACATTCTGCTTTGGTATTCTTGCTTTCATGTTTTTATCTCCTTAAAGAAACTTTAATTGGTATTGATTTATTCCACAGCAGTCTCAAGGTTGCTGTCTTTTGCTTTTTGTAACAGTGCCTGTACCGGCGGCTGTTCTTTTTGCTCTGTGGTCTTGCACTTCGCAAGGATTTTATATTCCTGTCCCAGAATCTGCTTGACGGTATCCCCAAGGGAACGAGCGTTGTCACGATTCTTCAACAGGGTCAGGAAAAATGCATTCTTTGCCACAATCAACAGCGTGTTGCCCCGAATATAGGCATCCGAATCTGCCAGACTGCCTGACACCGCCGGATTGACACTGCGATAGGCTTCCAGAATGTCTGCCCACTGTGTCACAGGACGAATCGTCTGATCCGTCGATGGTGGCGTTGCGGTTGTTGGTGCGCTCGTCGGTGCAGCGGTCGGAACCGGTGCGACTGGCGCAGCCGTCTGTACAGGTTGTGGCGGTGGACTGACAGGGGCTGCAACGACGGGTTGCGGTGCTGTCACAGTTGCGGTCGGCATGGTCAGCCGAATCAACGCCAGCTCCAATTCAATCCGTTTGTTGGGGTTGCGCTGCATCCGTTCCCGACAATCCTGCAAAACAGAAATTGCCCGCAGAACCCAATCCATCGAAACGCTGGTTGCCAACTGCTGCAAGCGAGGCAATTCCTCCGGCAGACAGTTCAGCAAATCATCTGGCAGGTTGCCTGCCTTGCATAACATCAGATTACGCAGCTGTTCTGTCAGCTCCTCACAGAGCCGTGTCATATCTTTCGAGAGGCGATAGAGTGCATCGACTTCCTGCAACGCAACAGCGATCTGCTTTTGCAGAACGGCATCCAGAATCTGAAACAGCTGTTCTCTTCCGGCAATGCCAGCCGAAGCCGCAACCGCTTCTGGTGTAATCGCACCATCTGTGATGGCAGCACACTGATCCAGCAGAGAAATCGCATCCCGCATTCCGCCATCTGCGCAGCGTGCAATCTGCAAATCTGCGCCCTCCGCCAGTGGAATCTGTTCCTTCTCTGCGATTTCTCGCAGACGGGCTGCAATATCCTCCAGACGAATGCGATGAAACGCAAACCGCTGACAGCGGGATAAAATAGTAGCCGGCACCTTGTGCATTTCTGTCGTTGCCAGAATGAATTTCACATATGCCGGCGGTTCCTCCATTACTTTCAACAGCGCACCCCATGCACTCGCTGAAAGCATATGCACCTCATCAATGATATAAATCTTATAGGCACAGCGTTCCGGTCGGTAAACCGTCCCTTCTCGCAGGTCACGGATATCTTCTACGCTGTTATTGGATGCCGCATCAATTTCCACAATATCAGACAACACGCCACGATCGGCATCCCGACAGATTTCACACTGCAAACAAGGATTGCCATTGACCGTATGCGGACAGTTGACCGCCTTCGCCAGAATGCGGGCACAGGTCGTCTTTCCGGTTCCTCTCGAACCCGTGAACAGATAGGCGTGCGCCGTCTTGCCGGTACGCACCTGATTCTGTAACGTTGTGGTGATATGCGGCTGGGAAATGACATCATCAAACGACATCGGACGCCATGTGCGATAAAGTGCTTTGTACATGATATGCGCCTCCTTTTCCTGTCGTCATATAAAAAAATTCCGGAACATGGGTGTGCAGGTTGACTGCGGCACACAAAACGATCCGCTTAATGCTGCTCGGTTCCCCGCCTGACATGGTTCACGGTGCTTTGTTGC
>CAYNPC010000045.1:0-12258 GCA_964399025.1 uncultured Ruminococcus sp.
TGTCCTGTTCTCGGGAACAAATCCACCGGCTGCACTTTCTGTACCACATATCCCTTTTCTTGCAATATTGCGCAATCTCTCGCTGCTGTTGCCGGATTGCAAGAAACCATCACCACACGTTTCGGCTGCATCTTTCCGATGGCATCCAATGCCGCTCCATCACAGCCCTTTCTGGGTGGGTCAACCACAATCACATCTGGCTGCACCTGTTCCGCTTCCAATTTCTGTGCCACTTCCCCAGCATCCCCACACAAAAAGTCCGCATTGGAAATCCCACTCTGCTTCGCATTTTCTTTTGCATTCTCAACCGCCTGCGGTACAATCTCAACGCCCAATACCGAAGCTGCCTGATCTGCCATCGAAAGCCCGATCGTTCCAGCACCACAATACAAATCCAATACCCGTTCCGTTCCGTGTAAATCTGCAAACGTCTTTGCAATGCAATACAACCGCTCTGTCTGCTCTGTATTGATCTGATAAAATGCATGCGGAGAAATGGAAATGCGATTGCCACACAAAATATCTGTAATCGTTTCTGTTCCCCAAAGCATCTCATTCTTGTCACCCAGTATGACATTGGTACGTGCTGGATTGCAGTTCATCACAATGCTTTTTATCTGCGGAAATGCTGCCGTCAACCGACCACACAATCCCTGCAACTGCCGCCCAATCGGCTTCCGCACAACCAGACAAACCATGATTTCTCCCGTATGCCAGCCCTGCCGCAAATAGAGATGTCGCAGGACACCCGTTCCGGTTTCCTCCCGATAGACAGAAAGCTTTTTCTCTGCAATGTAGTCCAACACAACGTCAATGATTTCCTGAAAAATGACTGGCTGCAACTTGCAATTCCGAACAGGAATTACCCGATGACTCCGCTTCGCATAAAAGCCGCAAACTGGCTTCCCTTCGCTGTTTATCGCCAGTGGATACTGCGCTTTGTTTCGATAATGACATTGCTGCTCTCCACCGATAATCGGCAGAAAAGTCGGCTGCAATTTTCCGATTCTTTGAAACGCTGCTTGTACCAGATTGGCTTTCCATGTCAGCTCTGCTGCATACGTCATATGCTGTACTGTACACCCACCACAAGCCGTATAAGGACAATCCGGTTCGATCCGATCCGGTGCAGGTTGCACCATCTCCGTAACAATGCCAAACGCATACTGCTTCTGTACTTTTACAATCTTCACCTGCACCACATCGCCCGGTACTGTGTGTGGCACAAAGACTGCCATCCCTTGGATGTGACAGACCCCGTTTCCCTCTGCGGTGAGGTCGGTAATCTCCGCCTGTGCTACCTGATTTTTCTGCAATGCTTCTCTCATAATCACGACTCCCTTTTTCCCGTCTTCACGGGCAAATCTCTGTTTGCATTATAGCATGTTTCCCAGTGTGTGTCAAATGACGGCAGAAACCAAAAACAGCATCTCGCTTTTACCTGACCTGCGAGACGCTGTTATTGGTTTTTATTCAATTTTATCATAAGAAAACAATAACCCACCTAACTAATTGCACAGACCACCTGTGCATCCATCCAACACGGAACTACTCGTTCCATACAGGGAGCGTATCCAGATTCATGATGACGAATTGCATCAGTGTGCTGGAATCTGCTTCATCCACGTTTGTTGTACCATCAACCAAGTTGCAGTTTGCGTTTGCCAACTGCGTAGCGTTCATGCTAACCATGCCGCCCAAGTACTTTTGCAGCACAATTGCATCTCGAATGTCGACAACAGAATCCAGATTGCAGTCACCATAGTTTACGTTGTTGCTCGTACCACGCACACGACCGCCGCCTGTATTTCCAGCTGTCGTCGTTTCTGTTGTTTCCGTGGTCGTCTCCGTCGTTGTTGTTTCTGTCGTTGTGTCCTCCGTTGTTGTGGTTGCTTCCGTTGTTGTAAATGTGAGATCAGAAGGAAGATATTCCCCTTCAAATGGTTCATCGGAAGACAGATAAATCAGTTCCCAGTAGTAACCATAGTAATCCGGGTCATCTTCTTCATAAACCAAACCAACTGCAAAATATTCGTAGTTTGCGTTCAGAATGGTTTTCCGGTGTGTCGGAGAGTTCATCCAGGCTTCCACGACCATCTCCGGTTCGTCGTAACCAGCAGCGATGTTTTCACCAGCGTAGCAGTTCCGATCAACCCCGAATTCGTCCAATACCGTGAACCATGCGGTTCCGTCCGGACGATCATGTGCGTACAAATCCGTCAACTCTACAGCACGTTGTTGTGCCATATCCAACAAAACGGGCGCAGTTTTTACAGGAGGTAAGTTGTTTTCGATCCGCATCTCATTCAGGAGTACCATGGTCTCCTCTAAATAAGTTGTGGTATCCAAGCTGTCATCAGACACAGGAATTGTCGTCAGGTTTGGCAGCCACTCCAACTCAGCAGCAACAACTGTCGGCTTGGCTCTTGCTGTCAGCCCAACCGTAATGCACAATGCACATGTGCTCAGTATCACCTTTTTCCGCATAAAAAACACCCTCTTCTCATGAAATACTCTAATCATATCTGTTCCGTAGGTTTCCTCTCTATAATTTCCAAAAAATAGAAGTTTTCTATTTTTTACATATTCTATCAGAGTCGCCCCGCAAACACAATAGATTTTCTGTGAATTTTTTTATTTTTTGAGAGCCAAAAGAGTAATGATTCAAGTTGCTTCATTTTTGGCATGTGCCTCTTACTTTTCACATTCTACCGGTGGCAAAAACAGAATTGGTCGGCAGAAGTCACGAGATTGTTTGAATAATTCATGAAATGGATTTCATACATCATTAAAGCGTGCCACACTATGTTATAAAATGCCATTCCAAATATAGAAACAGTAGTTATGATGTAATAGATTTTGAATATGGAAATATTACTCTTTATGCCCTTATTTTAGCATATCCGATTGCCGAATACAACGGTTTTTTTTGAACGTTGTGAACTTACGTGGCGTTATTTGGAAACTTTATATGAATATGGAAAAACCGTATCGACAATTTATGACGATACGGTTTCTTTTTCTGCTATTTCTGACACTGTGTCTTGTTTTTATCAGGATTCCTGTTTGGAAAAACTCTCTTTTCGAATTTGTGCTCTCTTAATTTTTCCGCCCAATGTTTTTGGCAATTCCTCTACATATTCAATGATACGAGGATACTTGTACGGAGCGGTTGTATGCTTCACGTGATTCTGCAATTCCTTGGTCAATGCGTCGCTTGGCGTGTAGCCCTTTGCCAACACAACCGTTGCCTTTACAACGTTACCACGAATCGGGTCTGGTGCGGCGGTGACAGCGCATTCTACAACTGCCGGATGGGCAACCAATGCACTTTCGACTTCAAACGGTCCAATTCGATAACCGGAGCACTTGATTACATCGTCATTTCTGCCGACGAACCAGTAATAACCATCTTCATCCGGTTCAAAAACGTCGTGTGTACAGTAGCTGCCATCGCCCAGAATTTCTTCTGTCATCTCTGGATTCCGGTAGTAACCTGTAAACAAGCCAGTCGGATACTGTTTCTTCAGATTCAGCATGGTCAACGAACCATGTTCGCCCTTCTTCGCATCTGTTCCCTCTTCTGTAATCAGATGAATATCATACAGCGGAGATGGCTTACCAGTCGAGCCCGGCTTTGGCGTAATCCACGGGAAGTTTGCAATCAGAACAGAACCCTCTGTCTGTCCGAAGCCCTCCCGAATTTCCTTGCCAGTCAGTTCCTTCCACTTGTTCCAGACTTCCGGATTCAGCGGTTCGCCTGCGGTGGCAAAGGTTTCAATGCTGGACAGGTCATAAGCGGCAACATCTTCCTGCAACATAAACCGGTACATGGTCGGCGGTGCGCAGAATGTTGTCAGCTTGTAATCCTGCATTTTCTGTAACAGCTTTGTCGGCACGAATTTTTTCATATCATAAGCGAAAATAACAGCGCCGCAAATCCACTGTCCATAAATCTTCCCCCAGCCGAACTTTGCCCAGCCGGAATCGGATACACTCATATGCAGCTTGTTTTCCTGTACCTGCTGCCAATACTTTGCTGTGACAATATGTCCCAACGGATGGGTGTGATTGTGCTGTACCATTTTCGGGTTGCCTGTTGTACCAGAAGTAAAATATACCAGCGCAATTTCACTTGCATGGGTGGCATCTTCTCCGGTCGGCCGTGGAAATTCATCTGAGAACTGCGCCATTTCCGCAGCGAAATCGTGCCAGCCGTCCCGCTTTCCGGCAACCAATACTTTGTGCTGAATGCAAGGTACTGCTTTTTGTGCGGCTTCTACCTGCTCCACTACATAGTCATCATCTACGCAAACCATCGTGTGAATGCCTGCACTGGTTCCACGATAAATCAAGTCCTTGGTGGAGAGCTGCAAAGACCCCGGTATCAGAATGGCACCGATTTTATGCAGCGCAACGGCACAAACCCAGTATTCCCACCGACGGCGGAGAATCAGCATCACAACGGTTCCCTTCCGGACACCAAGATGGCGGAAGTAATTGGCAGCCTGATTGGAGAGCCTGGAGATTTCCGTAAAGGTAAACGTCCGTTCTTCACCGTCATCATTGCACCAGACCAACGCTTTCTTTTCTGGTTCCTGCTTTGCCCATTCGTCTACGATGTCAAATCCAAAATTAAACGTTTCTGGTACCTGAATCCGATAGTTCTGCTTGAAGTCCTCGTAGCTGTCAAACGCAATGCGAGGAAGATATCTGTCTAACAACATATTCTAAACCCATCCTTTACCTGAATTGTACTGTATAAAAACGAGAACCGTTCTTGTAAGCACCTTTTTGATTATAACTAATTTTTCAAGAAATGTCAAGCATAGAATCACAGACTTAGCTAATGTCTGCCAATTCCAGATACGCATTCCCGTATTCTGCGATAAACTGCTTACGTCCTTGTAAATCGTCACCCAACAGCAAATCAAACATTGCTGCAGTTTCTTCCACGCCGGCAGGGGTTACTTTAATCAACCGTCTGGTAGCAGGATTCATGGTCGTCAATGCCATCATATCGGCTTCGTTTTCGCCCAGTCCTTTTGACCGCTGAAGGGTTGCCGGCTCGTCTCCGATTTTCTGCATGATTTCTGTTTTCTCTTTTTCCGTATAGGCAAAGTACGTCCGTTTTTTTGTTGTGATTTCAAACAGCGGTGACTCTGCGATGTAGACATAGCCGTTTTCAATCAAAGTCGGGGTCAGACGATAGAGCATGGTCAGAATCAGCGTCCGAATCTGGAAGCCGTCTACATCCGCATCCGTACAGATTACAATCTTATTCCAACGCAAGCCATCCAGATGGAACAACGAGAGTTCCTTGTTTGCCTTTGTCTTGACTTCTACGCCACAACCCAACAGCTTGACAATATCCGTAATGATTTCATTCTTGAAAATCCGGTTGTAATCTGCCTTCAGGCAGTTCAGAATTTTTCCTCTTACCGGAATGACTGCCTGAAACTCCGCATCTCTTGCCATCTTTACCGAACCCAATGCAGAGTCACCCTCTACGATGTACAATTCCCGTTTGGAAACGTCCTTGCTGCGGCAGTCCACGAATTTTTCCACCCGATTGGTCAAATCAATATTACCAGCCAGATTCTTCTTGATGTTCAGACGGGTTTTCTCTGCATTTTCCCGACTGCGCTTATTGATCAGCACCTGCTCTGCAATCTTGATGGCTTCGTCCGGATTTTCAATAAAATAGATCTCCAGCTGATGCTTGAGAAATTCCGTCATTGCCTCATAGATAAACTTGTTGGTGATTGCCTTTTTCGTCTGGTTCTCATAAGAAGTCTGTGTGGAGAAGCTGGACGAAACCAGAATCAGACAGTCTTCTACATCCGCAAACGTCAGTTTGCTTTCGTTTTTGAGGTATTTGCCGTTCTGTTTCAGATAGCTGTCAATCTGTGAAACGAACGCCTGCTTGACTGCACGTTCCGGTGAACCACCGTGTTCCAGAAAGCTGGAGTTGTGATAATATGCAATCTGTTGCACCCGATTGGAGAACGTAAATGAAACAGAAAGCTTGACTTTATAATCTGGTTTGTCTTCTCTGTCCCGTCCCTCTCTCTGGCATGACCATGTCTGAATGCTGGTCAGAGCAGTCTCCCCTGCCAGTTCCTGTACATAGTCGGCGATGCCGTTTTCATACAAGAATCGGGATTCCTGCATCGTTCCATCTTCCGCCTCTCGCCGGTAGAGGAATAATAGATTCGGATTGACAACTGCCTGTTGTTTCAGAACCTCCTGAAAATACGTCTCCGGAATGGCAATTTCTGTAAAGACATCCAGATCCGGCAGCCAGTGAATCCGTGTGCCTGTTTTCTTGCTCTTGACAGCTTTTTTCTGCAACCCACCAACATTGATGCCCTTTTCAAAATGCAGCTGATAGCAGAAGCCATCCCGATAGATTTCCACATCCATATAGGCAGATGAAAACTGTGTGGCACAGAGTCCCAAACCATTTAAGCCCAGCGAATAGGCATAATTATCACCGTCTGCATTGTATTTGCCGCCGGCATACAGTTCACAGAATACCAGTTCCCAGTTGTAACGTTCTTCCTTTGTGTTATAGTCCACGGGACAACCCCGTCCGAAATCCTCTACTTCAATCGAATGGTCTGCATATTGTGTCACAACAATCCGATCGCCGAAACCAGAACGGGCTTCATCAATGGAATTGGATACAATCTCAAATACAGAATGGGCACAGCCGTCGATGCCGTCCGAGCCAAAGATAACACCCGGCCGTTTCCGCACCTTGTCCGGTCCCTTCAACATGGTGATGCTCTCGTTATCGTAGATTTCTTTTTTTGCCATGATTTCCTCCTTTTTGCTTTTGTTCCGCTGTTCTGTCCTTTATGCCAGCGTGACGATGGTGACACCGTCTTCGCCTTCTCCGAATGCCCCCAGCCGATAGCTCTTGACGTATTTCAATTGCTTCAATCGCTGATGCACTGCCTGTCGCAGTTGTCCCGTTCCCTTTCCGTGAATCACAGTTACTGTTGTCACATGAGACAGAACCGCACGATCCAGAAAGGCATCCATCTGATAAACGCCCTCATCACAAGTACACCCACGAATATCCAGTTCCATCGAACCGCTGCGTTCTGTCTTCGCAGAAACTCGTCCTGTTCTTGGGGCTTGTTTTTGTTTTTCCTGTTTCTTCTGTTGTTGCGTTGTTACCAAGCGCAGCTGTTCCAACTGCATTTTTGTTTTCATAATACCAACCTGTACAAACAGACGGTTGCTGTGATCCGGCAGGCTGACAACCGTTCCTTTCTGCTTGGTGTCGGCAATCATTACCGTATCCCCGATTTTCAATGCTCTCGGCAAAACATATGATTCGTTTGTCTGCTCTTCCAAGGGATTCGCTGTTTCGTACATATGCCGGAATCGCCGTTTGCTACCGGATTTGGCAGCAATGACATCATCGGCAAACGAAGCCCGTTCTTTTTCCTTCCGGAGCTTGTCCAGCTCTTCCAATAATGCATTGGATTCTGCACGGGTCTGCTCTACAATCTGCATTGCCTGCAACCGTGCCTGCTCCATTTTTTCGGCTTTCTGCGCCCGAATTTCCGCCAGCTCCTGTTTTGCCTGTGCAGCCGCCGCTTCTGCCTGTTGCTTTTCCGTCTGAATGGATTGCAGCTGTTCTTCCAGTGTCTGTCTGGTCTGTTCCAGCTTTTCTACTGCCCGTTCAAACCGCACATTTTCTTCGCTCACCAACGACTGCGCATGATGAATAATCGAAGCATCCATCCCCAAGCCTTCTGTGATGGCAAACGCATTGGATTTTCCGGGAGAACCTAAAATCAAGCGATAGGTCGGTTTCAATGCAACAATATCAAACTCACAGGAAGCGTTTTCGACCTCCGGATGTTCTGTCGCATAAAGTTTTAATTCCTGATAATGCGTCGTGACCATCAGTTTTGCACCGTTCTGATGCAGTCGTTCCAGAATGGCGATGGCAAGCGCAGCACCCTCAACCGGATCAGTGCCCGAACCCAATTCGTCCAACAGCACCAATGACCGCTCGTCTGCTCGCTCCAGAATGGAAATCACCTGTTTCATGTGGGCTGAAAACGTTGAGAGGTTCTGTTCGATGCTCTGCGTATCGCCGATATTGGCGAAAACCGTTTCAAAGACAGAAATCTGGCTGCCCTCTGCTGCCGGAATCAACAATCCACACATGGTCATCAACGTCAACAAGCCGGCTGTTTTCAAGGCAACTGTTTTACCACCTGTATTCGGTCCTGTGATAATCAGGGTTTTCTGTTCCCGTCCCAGCGAGAACGAAATCGGCACTACTTTTTCTGCCGGAATCAAAGGGTGTCTGGCGTTTTTCAAATCCAATACGCCATCATCTGTTACAACCGGACGAAAAGCGTGCATCTTTGCTGCCAGATTTGCCTTTGCAAAATACAGATTCAACTCGGCACAAATGGCGTGGTCTGCAATGATGGCATCTGCCCATGTGCCACAATCAGCGCAAAGCTCTGTGATAATCCGGTCAATTTCCTCCTGCTCCAGACTTTCCAGCAAGCGCATATCATTGTTGGCATCAACGACTGCCAATGGTTCAATAAAAAGTGTCTGTCCGGAAGAAGAAGTGTCGTGAATCAAACCCTGCACTTCTCCCCGATGTTCTGCCTTGACTGGCAATACAAATCGACCATCTCGGATGGTGACTCTGGCATCCTGCAAACATTTCTGCACATCCTGATTGCGTACCATCTTATCCAGTGTATCCCGCAACCGCTGCCCTGCTCGCAGCAGCTTCCGCCGGATGTCTGCCAATGCCGGACTCGCCGCATCTGACAATTCTTCTTCTGACAGAATACAACGATCCAGCTTCTCCAACAAAAACGGGACAGGTGCCAAGCGACTGAACCAATCATCCAATGGCGTTTCCACGCCAGAACAATGATCATACCAATCGCTCAATGCCTGCACCTGCCGCAACACTCTGGCGATTTCCATCAGATCTTTCAAGGAGAGCTTTGCGCCAGCTTTTGCACGTTGCAACGCTGTACACATATCCTGAAAAGCATAAAATGGCGGCGTGCCGAACTGCACAGACAGCGCAAGGGCGGAATCTGTTTTTTCCAGTTCTGCCTGCACCACTGCCAGATCACTGTTGGGCTGCAAATGGCGTGCCCGTTCTCTGGTGATATCATTGGACGCTTCCTGCGCCAACAATTCCAATATTTTATCCAACTCTAATGTACGTTCGTCCTGATTCATACAATCTCCTTTTCTGTCCGGCTCTGTATCTGCTGATAAAATTGCAATGTCGATGGACGATAATCCAACTGACATTGTACAAATTGCTCTGCAAACCGGTTGACTTGCTGCTGTGTTTCTGTCCGCAACCGGAAATGAAACAGCCGCTCCGGATCGGATAATACAATGTGACGAATTGCTTGCAAGCCACCCACTGACAATTCCACTGCCAGATCATCCGGTGTCGGTTGATAACAATCTTTACAATAAAAATGCCCTGTTCTTGCAGCGTAGAACAGGGACTGCGGCAAATACGCCATACAGACCGGACAAGTCAGTACATCCGGCATCATACCCAACTCTGACAAAAAACGCAGCTCAAACAGGCTCTTCAAAAACGCCTCGCTTCGCTTGCCGGTTGCCAGATAGTGCAGTGTATTCAATGTCAGGCGTAAAATAAACGGCTGCGGCTGTCCGCCCGGCACTGCATAACGAATCAAATCGAAAAAATAAGCTGCCAGCGAAAGCTTTGTCAGACTTTCCCGCAGCGCATAGAATAAATGCAGTGGTTCTGCACTCTCCACATAATATCTGCCGTTTTTTTCAGAAAGACAAAGTCTGGCATACGCAAATGGCTGGGTGGCAGAAAGTTGTTTGCTGGCGGCTTTTTTTGTACCACGTGCAAAGACTTCCAGCACCCCGTGTGTCTCTGTCAGAATATCCAGAAACCGACCGGTTTCTCTCGCCTGTCGTTCCTGTAAAATCAGACCTGTTTCTGTGATGTGCATACAGCTTCCTCTTTTTTCGTTTCCGCTGTCTGTTTTGCAGCGGCTTTAAAAGACAAATAATCTTCTATTTTTCCAGTTCGACAAAAAATGTCCCACTGTGTTTCCTGCATGATTTCTCACCTCATACATAGTATGGCAGGAAACGACATGGTTTATCACTGGGAATTTGTACAATCGCCCAACCCGAAATTCCGGATCAGTCCTTCCCGATTGCGCCAGTCTTCCTTGACTTTTACCCAGCATTGCAGGTTGACCTGAATCTGAAAGAATTGTTCCAGCTGCATTCTCGCACGGGTTGCAATCTGCTTGAGCATTGCCCCTTTTTTTCCGATGATGATGCCCTTATGCGAATCCCGTTCACAATAAATAATCGCATCAATATCCAGAATGTCTTTGTCATCCCGTTCGGAAAGCCGTTCCACTGCTACCGCAACGCCGTGTGGCACTTCATCCCGCAGCAGCTGCAAAATCTGTTCCCGAATCATTTCTGCAATCAGCACCTGTTCTGGCTGATCGGTGATTTTGTCATCCGGAAAATAATGCGGTGATGGCACAGCGCAACGACAAACAGCTTCTTCTACCAGAGAAACGCCATCGGCTTCCCGTACACTGATCGGAATGATTTCCGAAAACGGGAACGCATTGTTCCATGCAGCAATGCGCTGCATCAGTACCGTTTTTTCTTCCAACAAATCAATCTTGTTCAGCACAAGAATCACAGTGGTTTTGCTGTTGCGCAGTGGCTGCAAGAAAGCAATTTCCTGCTCGTTCGGCTGTCGGGTGCAGTCTGCTACAAACAGAACAACATCCATTTCAGAAACCGCTTCTTTTGCTGCCTGCAACATATAGTTACTGAGTTTGTTCTTCGGCTTGTGCAGCCCCGGCGTGTCCATAAATACCATCTGGATTGCGCCGGTTGTCTTGATGCCGGTAATTCGGGTTCGGGTCGTCTGCGGCTTATCGCTGACAGAAGCAATCCGCTCCCCGACAATGGCATTCAGCAGAGAGGATTTCCCCACATTGGTGCGACCGGAAATGGTTACAAATACCGATTTTGTCTCCATATTTATACCTCTTTCAGGAATGTCTCTTCCCGTGAAATGCCCAGCTGTCCCAGAACCTGCTCTTCCTTTTCCCGCATCTTCCGTTCTTCCAGCGGAGAAGTTTCATGATCATATCCCAGCAGGTGCAGCATGGAATGCACGGTCAGGAATCCGATTTCCCGTTCCAGAGAATGTCCATACAGTTCTGCCTGCCGCATAGCGGTTTCCAACGAAATCACCACATCGCCCAGCAGTGCGTAGCCGGTTTCCTTGTTGACATCATATTTTCCGTTTACGCCAAGCGGAAAAGAAAGTACATCTGTTACGCTATCCTTATTGCGATAAATCTTATTCAGGTTTTTGATTTCTGCATTGCTGACAAAAGAAATGCTTACTTCTGCATCCTGCGGAAAGTTTTCATGCACCAGTACAGCCTGACAGCAGCGTCGCATCAACAAACGGATTCCCACCGGTACTTTTACTGCCTTCTGGTTGTTTTTCACCATAACTTTAACACGCATTCACGATCAACCTTTCTTTTCATTATTATTGTGATGAGTCTGCCCGTACGCTTCATAGGCACGGATAATCTCCTGCACCAGATGATGCCGCACGACATCTTTCTCGGTAAATCTTTGGATCGCAATCTCCTCGACATCCTGCAAAACGTGCATTGCTTCCAGCAATCCACTCTTTCGCTTGTCCGGCAGGTCAATTTGTGTGATATCGCCTGTAATGACCATTCGGCTCTCTTCTCCCAGTCGGGTCAGAAACATTTTCAACTGTTCCGACGTGGTATTCTGTGCTTCATCCAGAATGATAAATGCGTGATCCAATGTCCGTCCTCGCATATATGCAAGCGGTGCAACCTCAATCACACCCCGTTCCAGATTGCGCTGGAACACTTCTGCGCCCATCATTTCAAACAGTGCATCATAAAGCGGACGCAGATACGGATCGACCTTGTCCTGTAAATCCCCCGGCAGAAAGCCCAGTTTTTCGCCGGCTTCCACTGCCGGTCTGGTCAGAATGATGCGATTGACGAGATGCTGCCGGAACGCTTTGACTGCCATTGCAACGGCAAGATATGTTTTACCGGTTCCGGCTGGCCCGATGCCAAATACAATTGTATTTTTTTGCAATGCCGCCACGTACTGTTTTTGTCCGACCGTTCTTGCCCGTACCACTTTTCCGGTGGCGGT
>CAYNPC010000046.1:0-12235 GCA_964399025.1 uncultured Ruminococcus sp.
TTACAGGCAAAAAGGGCAGTGGTAAGACCAAGATTCTGATCGACAAGATCAATGGTGCAGTAAAGGACACCAATGGTTGTCTGGTCTGCGTGGAAAAGGGAGAAACCCTCCGCCGTTCCATCAGCTACAAGGTAAGATGGTGTGATGTAGAACAGTTCACCATCGACAGCTTCGCTGCATTCTACGGTTTTGTCGCTGGTATGCTGGCTGGCAACTACGACATCAAGGAAATCTTCGTAGACGGCATTTTCCGGATCGCTGGCGCAGATTTCGATGAATTCGGTCTGATGCTGGGCAAGCTGGACAAGCTGACTGGCGATGATGTGACGGTTGTATTTACCGTTTCTGCTGACAACTCTGAGCTGCCGGCAAGCGTAACACGGTTTGTCGACTGATTTTTCCAGCTTTTCAAAAAAAAAGCTTGACAATGTGCACAGAAGTAGTATATAATAATTGTTGCAGTGTGTGAAAGGAAAGACTATGAGATTACAGCTTCGGGAGATCTTTCAGGTAACCGGAATGCATTTGCCGGTATCCTATTCCATTCCGATTTCGGAATTGGAGGACGTGCATGGATATACATTTGCAGAGCCGATTGCTGTGGAGGGCGAGTTGGTAAATCGTGCCGGCATCGTGACGCTGAACTATACAGTGTCCTGTCGTCTGGAGGCGGTGTGTGACCGCTGTCTGCAACCGTTTACCCCATCCTTTTCGTATTCATTTTCTCACACCGTTGTGCCGTCTCTGCACAGTGACAATCCGGCATATGATGCCTACCTTGTCGCTGAACAGGACATGTTAGATTTGGATGAGACAGCAATCTCAGACTTACTGCTGATGCTGCCGACAAAACTGCTTTGTCGGGAGGATTGCAAAGGTTTGTGCTATATTTGCGGGTGCGATTGGAATACATCCTCCTGCGACTGTCTGAACTGAAAAGGAGGTGCCAACATGGCTGTACCAAAGAGAAAGACTTCTAAAGCAAGACGTGACAAGAGACGTTCTGCTGTATGGAAGCTGGATGCACCGGCAATGACAATTTGTGATCATTGTGGCGCATACAAAGCACCGCACAAGGTCTGCAAAGCTTGCGGATATTACAAGGGTGTTGCTGTATTGAAGATGGACGCTGAATAAGCAACCTACGTTGAGGGGGAGAGACGGAATGGTTCGTCTCTCCCTTTTTTCACACGATGAGAAAGGAGTCGATTGCCAATGGCATTGCCAATTGTAGCAGTGGTCGGTCGCCCGAATGTCGGAAAATCTACGCTTTTCAACAAGTTGATTGGAAAGCGGCTTTCGATTGTCGAAAATACGCCCGGCGTGACACGAGATCGGATTTACGCAAAATGCGAATGGCGGGATCGTGCCTTTATGCTGGTGGATACCGGCGGCATTGAGCCGACAACAGAAGATATTATTTTAAAGCAGATGCGGCAGCAGGCACAGCTTGCCATTGAACAGGCTGATGTGATTATACTGGTGACAGATGTCCGGTGCGGTGTAACCGCCGATGACAGTGCTGTTGCAAATATGCTGCAAAAAAGTGGCAAGCCGATTGTGCTTGCCGTCAATAAATGTGACAAAATCGGCGAACCGCCGATGGAACTCTATGAGTTCTATAATCTCGGACTGGGCGATCCGTTCCCTGTTTCCGCTGAACATGGACATGGTAGCGGCGATATGCTGGATGCTGTCTATGATGCCTTGCCCAGTGAAGAATCGCTGGAAGAACAGGATGATGCCATCCGTGTGGCAATTATCGGGAAGCCGAATGTCGGGAAATCCTCGCTGGTCAACCGCATTGCTGGGGAAGAGCGTGTGATTGTTTCCAATATCGCAGGGACAACACGAGATGCGACGGATACAACGGTGGAAAACGAAGAAGGGAAATTTATCCTGATTGATACAGCCGGCATCCGACGGAAATCCAAAGTGACGGAAAAGATTGAACAATATAGCGTGCTGCGTGCTTATATGGCAGTTGACCGTGCAGATGTCTGCCTGATTGTCATTGATGCCGTGGAAGGCTTTACGGAACAGGATTCGAAAGTCGCAGGTTATGCACACGAACAGGGAAAAGCGTCGATTGTTGTCGTAAACAAATGGGACTTGGTGGAAAAAGACGGAAAGACGATGCAGAATTATGAGGAAGAGCTGCGGACACACTTCGGGTTTATGTCTTACGTGCCATTCTTGTTCCTGTCCGCTAAGACAGGGCAGCGTGTTTCTAAGCTGTTCGGGCTGGTGAAGAACGTATATCAGCAAAATTCGATGCGTGTGACAACCGGTACGTTGAATGACATTCTGGCATATGCTACGACAAGAGTGCAGCCGCCGTCGGATAAGGGTCGCCGTCTGAAGATTTATTATATGACGCAGCCGTCTACCAATCCGCCGACCTTTGTTGTGTTTGTCAATCGTGCCGATTTGTTCCATTTTTCCTATCAGCGTTATCTGGAAAATCAGATTCGGGCATCGTTTGGCTTGACGGGCACGCCGGTTCGCTTCATTGTGCGAGAACGCAATCGGGACGATCAGTCCTGAGTGACAAGGAGGTTGTTCGGTATGCTTTGGATTGCGATTGTATTGACAGCTGTGATTTCTTATTTATTGGGCAGCTGTAACTCTGCGATTATTGCAGGGAAACTCATCAAAAAGAAGGACATCCGGGATTATGGCAGCCACAATGCCGGACTGACCAACACCTTGCGCTGTTTCGGAAAAGGCTGTGCATTGGTGACATTGATTGGAGACTTGGGCAAAGGCATGATTGCCGTGCTATTGAGTAAGGGCATTTTTCATTTGTTGCAGGTTGGTTTTACCGCAGAGATGGATTTGCACTTGGTTGGCTATATCGCTGGCATGTTTGCCATTCTGGGACATGTTTTTCCGTTATATCATGGGTTCAAAGGTGGAAAAGGCGTTCTGGTTGGCGTATCCGTCTTTCTGGTGATTGACTGGCGGATGTTTTGTATTTTAATTGGCATTTTTATTTTGGTACTGGTTCTGACAAAATATGTTTCCTTGGCTTCTATGATCGCATCTGGCTTCTGTCCGATTGTTACATTCTGTTTGCAGCACTTTCGGACAGAACCGTTGCCGCTCTGGTATCAGCTGGTCAACACCGGCATGGCGGCACTGATGGCAGGTTGGGTCATCTTTATGCACCGTTCCAATATCGAACGGTTGAAAAACGGAACAGAAAACCGTTTTTCCTTTCATAGCAAGTCAAAAGAGGCATAGCAGAAAGGAGACTGCTTATGGAAAACATTACAATTCTTGGTTCTGGTGGGTTCGGACTGAGCCTTGCCCTGTCTGCACATCGCTGCGGACATCACGTGACAGTCTGGTCAAAGTTTCCGGAAGAGCTGGCTGCCATTCGACGGGATGGGGAGCACAAGCAGAAATTGCCGGGCGTTCCGATTCCGCCGGAGATTGCGCTGGTTGCGGATCTGGAGACGGCAATTGCCGGTGCAAATCTGGTTATTTTCGGGATTCCTTCCTCGTTTCTTCGGGCAACTGCAAAATTGGCAGCCCCTTATCTGCACGCCCCGATGGTGATTGTCAACACCGGAAAGGGATTGGAAGCAGAAACCAATTTTACAATGAGTCAGGTGCTGCGGGAAGAGATTGCAACGTTGCCGATTGTGACAGTGACAGGCCCTTCTCATGCGGAAGAAGTGGCACGCAATGTCCCGACAACCATTGTGGCAGCATCGGCAGATGAACAGGCGGCAACCTATGTACAGCAGGTGCTGAGCAGTGAAACGCTGCGTCTGTACCGCAATGATGATGTAGTTGGTTGCGAAGTCGGCGGGGCATTGAAGAATATCATCGCACTGAGTGCAGGCATTTGCGATGGTCTGGGTTGCGGTGACAATACAAAAGCCGCATTGATGACCCGTGGAATGCATGAGATTACAAAGCTGGGGATGGCGATGGGCGGAAAGCTGGAGACATTCGGCGGATTGTCCGGAATCGGCGATCTGATTGTCACCTGTTGCAGTATGCACAGCCGGAATCGCAGAGCAGGAATTTTAATCGGAGAGGGTGTCTCTCCAGAAGAAGCAGTAAAAATGGTCGGAACAGTAGAAGGCTACTACTGCTGTGAAGTAGCGCATGGATTGGCACAGAAATTGGGTGTCTCTATGCCAATTACGGAACAGCTCTATCAGGTGTTATTCCATGGGAGTGCACCCAAAGATGCTATTTATGCACTGATGTGCCGGCCGCAGCGTTCAGAGTGGGTTGAAGAGGGGAATTAACACACTTCCGGTCGGATCATCTTTTTGGCATAAAGTGGTATCGGATCAAACGAGTGGGAGAAAAGATACGTATCATGTTAGATTATCGGATGGATACATTTTTATCTTTGTGCGAAACAAAGAGTTATACCAAGACCGCCAAAAAGATGTGTATTTCGCAACCGTGTGTTTCACAACACATCAAGTATCTGGAGCATTATTATGGCTGCCGTCTGTTTCATTATGATGGCAGAATATTGGAATTGACAGATGAGGGAAAATATCTCTATCAGAAAGAGATTGGTGTCCTGAGCAGTGAACAGGAAATTCGGGAACGCATCCGGCAGATGAAAGTCGGTGTGCATTTGCGAGTCGGCATGACACCAACCGTCAATCATTCTTTTGTCCCGAAAAGCCTTGCAATTTATATGACACAGCATACAGAGATGCAGTTTCAGTTTATCATTGCAGATGCGCACCAACTGCGGCAGCAGCTTGCGAATGGGGCAATGGATATTGCATTTATGGAGGAAATTTTCCTCAATCAAACGATTTTTGAGCGTTACTTTTATGAGCAGGAATCTTTGATTCTGGTTGCCAATCCGCATGTTGTGGAACGATTGTATGGCAAGCCCGTTTCTGCCATCCTGAAAGAAACGTTGTTGATTCCACCAGAAGGTTCTGGATTGCGGGATAATATTCTGCATTGGTTACACGTGCACAATCTGGCACTGAATGATTTTCAGAAGGTGATTGTTGTGAACAGCATGACACTGATGCAGAAGTTACTGACAGAAAAAGCAGGAATTTCATTCTTGTTTGTGTCAACAGTGCAGGAAGATCTACAGAAGCACACGTTACAGCGTTTGCAGATGGATGATTTTTTTCTGAACAGCAACTTTCAATATGTTTATCTAAAGGATAGTCTATCAAAGGATTTTTATTTGCAATGTTTACAGGATGTCATGCACATTTCTTATGAACAGGGAGATGTGTTGAACGAATTGCAATTGACATCATCAAAACAATCATGAGATACAAAAAGAGGGCTGTTGCGGTTTTCGCTGCAACAGCCCTCTTGTCGTGCCTGTATTTTGTTTGTATCGCTTATACGTTGAAGCGGAACAGTACAATATCGCCGTCCTGCATCACGTAATCCTTGCCCTCCAGACGGACAACGCCTTTTTCCTTTGCCGTTGCCATAGAGCCATCACATGCCATGAAGTCATCAAAAGAAACAACTTCCGCACGGATAAAGCCCTTTTCAAAGTCAGTGTGAATCTTTCCGGCAGCCTGTGGTGCTTTTGTTCCATTCTTGATGGTCCATGCACGCACTTCCGGCTTGCCAGCTGTCAGATAGGAAATCAGACCGAGCAGGTGATACCCTTCCCGAATGATGCGGTTCAGACCGGATTCCTCCAGACCCATTTCAGACAAGAAGAGCTCTTTTTCTTCGTCTTCCAGATCGGAAATTTCTGCTTCAATCTTCGCACAGATCGGCAGCACAGCGGCGTGTTCTTCTTCTGCAATCTTGCAAACAGTCTGATAATGCGGATGGGTTGCCAGATCGCCGGAGAAGTCCTTTTCACAGAGATTGGCAGCGTAGATAACCGGCTTTGCGGAGAGCAACGGCGTGTCTTTCAGCCATTCCTGTTCTTCCTCCGTCATGTCAAATCCTCTTGCGGATTTGCCCTCTTCCAGATGGGCTTTCAGCTGTTCCAGAAAATCCAGCTGTACTTGTAATTTCTTGTCGCCCTTGAGTGCTTTCTTGACCCGATCAATCCGACGGTTCAAGATGTCCAGATCGGCGAAAATCAATTCCAGATTGATGGTTTCAATGTCTCTTGCTGGATTGATGCTGCCATCTACGTGGATGATGTTGACATCTTCAAAGCAGCGGACAACGTGGACAATCGCATCTACTTCCCGAATATCGCCGAGGAATTTGTTGCCCAGACCTTCGCCCTTGGAGGCACCCTTTACCAGTCCGGCAATGTCGACAAATTCGAGGGTTGCCGGTGTGAATTTATCCGGCTCATAAATTTTTGCGAGCTGATCCAGACGGCTATCCGGAACAGAAACGATGCCGATATTTTTTTCAATGGTGCAGAACGGGTAATTTGCAGATTCTGCGCCTGCGTTGGTAAGTGCATTGAACAATGTGCTTTTCCCGACGTTCGGGAGTCCGACCATACCTAATTTCATAGTGTTTTCACGTTCCTTTATTGTAAAATATCCATACGAAATATTATACAATATTCCGGTGGCAATGTCAAGTGTAGGATTTTCGGGGCAAAAACAGAAGCAGCAACAGCAGCCCATACGAAATAACAGCACTGCCAATGCTGGCAAGCAGCATAACAGAGAGCGATTGAGAACGTGTCAGATTGTGGACAATCCACGCAGCGGCTAAGCTCATAATGGCTGCATAAACAACAGGGAATAATGGTCTGCACCAGTGCAACGATTGCCCACAAATGCGACGAAGACCGTGCAATGTCAGGCAGAACAGCATTCCATAACAGAGACTGGTTGCGATGCCGGCACCCATGACAGAATAGGTTGGTATGCGTAGAAAAAACAGATTGCCCAGCAGTTTGACCGCCACGCAGGGCAGCATATACCGGACAGGCAAATCTGCCCGTCCGATGCCCTGTAACATACTGAACAGGGGCATGGTCAGACAGAGAAAAAACATCCCAGGCAACAGCGCACGCAATGCTTCGGCGGCGATGGCGCAGGCGGCTTCTTGTCCATGATATAGGAATTGCAGGATGGGTTCTGCAAAAAAGAACAGCCCACCGGTTGCCGGCAGTGCCAGCAGCGTTGTGACAAATAAAACGGATTGCAGTTGTTTTACCAGTTCGCCTTTCTGTTGTTTCTCCCATGCCTGCGCAGCACAGGGCAGAACCGATTTTCCAAACATATTTGTGACAGAGGGCACTAAGTTGAATACAGTCAGTGCCATGCCGGAGAATGCGCCATAGACCAATGTGGGAAACGTGTCCTCGGCGGCAATGTCACCGAATTTTTGCAGCAGCACAGAGAGATTTGTTTTTTGCAGCCATGTAAAAGAACGCATCATGGTGCAGAGATCAATCAGAGAAGTTAAATTGGTGACAAAAGACCCCAGCGCAACCGGCAGCATGATTTTCAGCAGAGCGTGCAGCCATTGTTTTGTAGATGGTGTTGCGGTTGCAGTCGGAACGGTTTCCTTTGGAAGACCGTCTCCGGATAGATTGCGAATCAGAAAATAAAGTGCACCGCAGAGTGTGGAAAGCGTTACGCCCAATACTGCCGCAGCGGCAGCAATCGGGGCAATCGGTGTGCCAGCTGGGAAAAACGAGAGCACTTGCGCTTCCCGTTGAAAGACAACATGACTGAACAGCAATCCAAAACAGACTTTTGCCACGGCTTCTATGGCTTGTGAAATGGCAGTAGGATACATGTTGCAGAGTCCTTCATAATAGCCCCGCTCTACGGCAGTGATACAGCCAAACCATGCTGCCGGTGCCATCATTTTGACTGCATAAGTGGCGAGCGGTGTGGCAGTATAGCAGGCAAATGGTTCTGCCAACAACCAAATCAGAATACTGAGCAGCAGACCAATCAACGCAAACAGACGACGTGACAGCTGCCGGATTTTCCGGACATTCTGGAAATGTCCTGCACTGTTTTCTCTGGCAACCAACGTCGCAACAGCCGTGGAAAGCCCTGTGATGGAAAGTGCATAAACCGGCAGGAACAGCCCATAGGCACATCCAAAATATCCCATGCCAATGCTGCCCAGCTGCTCTGTCAGTGGGATTTTGAACAGTGCGCCCAGACCTTTTGTCAGGATGGCAGAGAGCAGCAGAATGGCAGAGCCTTTTAAAAAATTCTGTGTTTTCAAAGCAGGAATCCTCCTTTGCCGCAGTCCGTCCGGAATAATTTTTGTAAGCCTGTTTAAAAATTATGTTGCAGAACCAGAAAATATGTGCTATAATAATAAAATAGCGAATCGCATATCTTGTGCGAGTGTCGCTGCTGACTTTTTCATGAGGAAGGATGACTTTCTATGCAATTTCAATTTTCAGATCATGTAGCAAAACTGCAACCTTCTGCCATTCGGGAAATTTTAAAGTTTACGGGAATGCCAGGGGTGATATCATTTGCAGCCGGAAATCCGGCACCAGAAGCCTTTCCAACCGAAACCGTTGCTGCCATTTCAGCCAAGCTGTTGCAAACCGATCCGGTGTTGGCAATGCAGTACAGCATCACCGAAGGCTATCCGCCGCTGCGGGAACGTTTGAAAGAATGGATGAAAGAGAAACATTGTTTCTCTCCGGATACAGATGACCTCATCATTACGTCCGGCGCACAGCAGGCAAATGAATTGTCCTGTAAGGTGTTGCTGAATGCAGGGGACACGCTGATTTGTGAATCACCAAGCTTCATTGGTTCGTTGAATGCGTTCAAATCCTATGGGGTGAATCTGGTTGGCGTACCGCTGGAAGAAGACGGTATGGATCTGAATGCGCTGGAAACCGCATTGCAGACCCAGCCAAACTGCAAGTTGATCTATGTCATTCCGAATTTCCAGAACCCGACGGGTCGGGTGATGTCACTGGAAAAGCGGAAAGGGATGTATGCGCTCGCCTGCAAGTACAATGTTGCCATTCTGGAAGATGATCCATATGGCGAACTGCGAATCAGTGGCGAACCGTTGCCGTCCATCAAGAGCATGGACACCGAAGGACGGGTTTTGTATTCTGGTACATTCTCGAAGATTCTGGCACCGGGTTTTCGGGTTGGCTATCTGAGTGCCCCGAAAGAACTGATTCAGAAAGTGGTTGTCTGCAAACAGGTTGCGGATGTACATACCAATATCTGGGCACAGGCAATCTGCACAGAATTTCTCAAGACAGTCGATTTACAGGAACATCTGGAGTCGCTGCGAACCGTATATCGGCATAAATGCACGCTGATGACAGACACGATGGAAGCTTGCTTCTCCGATCGGGTAATCTGGAAGAAGCCGGAAGGCGGTCTGTTCCTCTGGTGTACGCTGCCGGAAGATTGTGATATGCCGGCATTCTGCAAAAAGGCAGTGGAAGAATACAAGATTGCTGTTGTACCGGGCAATGCGTTCCTGATTGATGAGGATGCACGCTCGACTTCCATTCGGTTGAACTTCTCAACACCGACAGATGAGCAGATTGTAACAGGCACTACCATCTTGGGACGCATGACAAAAGAACTGTTCTCTTAACATTTTTTCACATTGATTTATCTTTCAGAAAGGACTTTTTTCACTATGGCAAATGGAAAACATTCTCCGCTCGACCGTTATATGGTCACAGAAAAATATATTGTAACGAGAGGAACTGCACTGCACTTCCCACCGAAGATTTTCGGCAAGCTGGTTGAAAACAATGACACGATTTATGGTGTCGTTGTGGATATGCCGATGAGCCCGACCCTGCTTTGTACATTGGTTATGTATATCAATGGGGCAGCAAATCTGTATTTCAACAATGGTTCGGAATACATCGGGGCAGCACAGCGGTATCAGACCGTTGCACAGCCGACTCGGATTGCAGTTGCCAATGCGCCTCGCATTCTGACAGAAGCGAAGAAGACCAAGTCGACAGACCTGCCGAACGCACAGCACCATTTCATCTATCTGGTGACAAAGAACGGCATTTATAAGAAGGATCTGCGGTTGGCAGACCTGCCGAACGAATCCAAGGAGATGCAGACATTCTTCTATCTGTATCAGCAGGTAATGGGTTCGCTGCGGAACGCACAGGTAAAGGATCGGTCTGCGTCCAATCAGTAACAGCAGACAGGCATTTCAGGAAAAAGGGAGAAAAAGAACATGGAAGATGCACAAAAGAAGTTGATTTTCAGCGGCATTCAGCCGACTGGAACGTTTACGCTGGGTAACTATATCGGTGCAATCCGGAACTGGGGACCTTTGCAGGATGCATATCGCTGTATTTATTGTGTGGTAGATATGCACGCCATCACCGTCCGGCAAGAACCGGCAAAGCTGCGACAGAACACCTTGCAGGCATACGCATTGCTGATGGCATGTGGAATTGATCTGGAGAAGTCCATTCTCTTCATCCAGAGTCATGTAAGAACCCATGCAGAATTGAGCTGGATTCTGGGCTGCAACACCCAATTCGGAGAACTTTCCCGTATGACACAGTTCAAGGACAAGAGCGCAAAACATGCGGACGATGTCAACGCAGGTCTGTTTACGTATCCGGTTCTGATGGCAGCCGATATTCTGGCATACAATGCAGATTTGGTGCCGGTTGGCGTGGATCAGAAACAGCATCTGGAGTTGGCACGGAATATTGCACAGCGATTCAATCAGCGATATGGTGCATTTTTCACATTGCCGGAGCCGTATATTTCACCGGTTGGCGCAAAGGTGATGTCTTTGCAAGACCCAACCAAAAAGATGTCCAAATCGGATGAAAATCCAAACGCCTGCATTTTGATTCTGGATGACAAGGATACCATTATCCGGAAGTTCAGACGGGCTGTGACAGACAGTGACAGCGTGGTACGTTACGCAGAAGGCAAGGACGGCATCAACAACCTGATGACGATTTATTCCAGCCTGACCGGAAAGGATTACGCTGCCATCGAACGGGAGTTCGAGGGAAAAGGCTATGGCGATTTCAAACTGGCAGTCGGGGAAACCGTCGCAGACCATTTGCAGCCGATCCAAGATCGGTTCAAGCAGTTGTTTGCGGATAAGGCATACCTGAAAGCTTGCTATACCGAGGGGGCTGCGAAGGCACAAGCGTATTCGCAGCGCATTGTCGGAAAGGTGTACCACAAAGTTGGATTTGTGGATGCACGATAACACAGAAACAATCAGACAGCAGGACAGTACGGCAAGACGTTCTGTCCTGTTCTGTTTTCAGAGAACAGGAGGAAACCGAAAATGGTAAATTATCCACAAAAAGAACAGTATGACATCGAAGACCTGATTGAAATTGTCCGCCTGCTGCGGCAGCCGGATGGCTGTCCTTGGGACAAGGAGCAGACCCATGCTTCTATCCGGATGAATTTCATTGAAGAAGTCTACGAGGCAATCGAAGCCATTGACAAGGAAGATGCTGCCTTGCTGCGGGAAGAGCTGGGCGATGTTTTGTTACAGGTGGTATTCCATGCGCAGATGGAACGAGAAGCCGGTCATTTCGATTTTCAGGCAGTTTGTGACGAAGTCTGCCGGAAGCTGATTGTCCGCCATCCCCATGTATTTAGTACCGTGCAGGCAGACGATACAGAAACCGTGCTGAACAACTGGGAACAGATTAAGCAGCAGACAAAGGGACAGACAACCTACACGGAAACACTGGAGAGCGTAGCCGTTTCCCTGCCGGCATTGATGCGGGCACAGAAAGTGGGCAAACGAGCAGCAAAGTCTGGTTTTGATTTTGCCAACGCAACAGATAGCTTTGCGAAGCTGCAATCGGAAGTGGGCGAGTTGCAGGAAGCCATTGCAAGCGGTGACAAGGAAGCTGCTGCGGAAGAGCTGGGCGATTTGTTGTTCTGTTGCACCAATGTAGCAAGAGCGTTGGATCTGGATGCAGAGGAAGTGTTGACGGCTGCAACAGAAAAATTCATTCATCGGTTTGCAAAGGTGGAAGCACAGGCAAAGGCAGAGGAGAAAGAAATGCAGGCTTGCACAGCAGAAGAACTGGAAGCCTATTGGCAGAATGCAAAGGAGGCGTAAATAATGCGGTTGGATAAATATTTGAAAGTGTCCCGTTTGATTAAACGGCGGACAGTTGCCAATGAAGCGTGCGATGCAGAAAAAGTGGTTGTCAATGGAAAAGTGGCAAGAGCGTCTTATGATGTAAAGGTTGGCGATATCATCGAAATCAATATGGGACAGAAAGCACTCAAAGTGAAAGTGGAGCAGGTGCTGGAACACGCCCTCAAGGACGATGCAGCTACAATGTATACCGTTGTATAATCTG